>JAFTBL010000155.1 GCA_017455225.1 Oscillospiraceae bacterium | reverse complement strand
GCACCCGATCCGCCTTGCGACCCAGCGACTCGTCGTGGGTCACGATGACCACGCAGTAGCCGTCCTTGTGGGCAAGCTCCAGCAGGATGGAGGCGATGTTGTCGCTGTTGGCGCTGTCCAGATTGCCGGTGGGCTCGTCCGCCAGCAGCACCTTTGTCTCCATGCCCAGCGCCCGGGCAATGGCCACCCGCTGCTGCTCGCCGCCGGAGAGCATGGCGGGAAAGCGGTCGGCCACCGTGTCCGGAAGCCCCACCCTCCGCAGCAGCGGCGCCACGCGGTCGTGTGCCTCGGCGGTCTTTACCCCCCGCAGCTCCAGCGGATACATCACGTTTTCCGCCACGGTCAGCAGGGGAAACAGGCGGAAATCCTGATAAATGGTGGCCACCTTTTCCCGGCGATACCGCTCCAGATCCATCTCCTCGGTGGGCACGCCCTCGCACAGCACCTGTCCGCCGGTGGGCACGTCCAGCCCCGCCATCAGCGACAAAAGGGTGGTCTTGCCGCTGCCGGAGGAGCCCATGACGGCGTACACCGTGCCCTCCTCAAACGTGGCGGATACGCCCCGCAGCGCGTCCACCTGCTGGTATTGACTTTGATAGGTGTAGCGCACGTCCTTCAGTTCAAAAACGCTCATCGTCATTCTCCTTTCACTCGCGGGTGGACAGCAGTGCCATCAGGTCAGTCTTGCCGGCGATCCGCACCGCGGCAATGCAGCCGGCCAGATAGAACAGCAGATAACCCCCGACGGCCAGCAGTTGGACCGTTCCATGCCCCAGCCACGGTATGGCGGCGCGCCCGAGGATACACCCCGGCAGACACAGCAGCGCCTGCTCCCAGAAGAAGGAGCGGAACACCCGCCCTCCCGGCGCGCCGAAGCCGCGCATCAGCGCAAATTCCCGCTTGCGCCCGTTGACCATCAGCCACGAGATGATCAGCCCCAGCAGCGCCACCACTGCAAAGATCAGTCCCATCATCACCCGCCCCATGGCCAGATACCGGCCTAAGCTGCCGGTCAGCTTGATGAAGGAGGCGTCCCGCAGCAGCAGCGTGGTGCGCACGGTGCGCAGATGCTCCGGCCAGCTGTAGCCCGCGTCGAACAGGCGCTGGCGGGTCTCGTCCAGATGGGCGGCCGAGCGCAGGGTAAAGCGGCAGGTGGAGAAAGTGGAGGAGCGGAGCCGATAGCTTTCATAATCTCCGCTGCCCCAAAACCACATGGCGCCCTCCGGCACCTCCGGCAGCTCGCCGCCGAACACGTATTCCGGGTCGATATACTTGGCAAGCGGCACGTAGATATGGGCCCGGTTGCCGGACTGCTTGTACACCCCCACCACCTGCAGCGGCAGGGTCTCGTAGCTGCAGATGACCGCCAGCGTGTCGCCGGGAGCAAGATCGTGATCCGCCAGAAACTGATCGCTGACCACCGCCGGCCACGGCTCACCTGTGCGGTAGATGTGGGCGTTATACTCCTCCGAGAACTCAAAAGCGCCCGCGCCGGTGCCCTCCGGGTAGGATCGGGCGAGACAGCTCTCGTCCCAGCCGTCAAGCCATGTGACCACAGGGTCTGTAAAGTAAAACTCCTTTGCACCCTTCAGGGCGTTCACCGCCACCACGTCCGGCTGCCGGGCGATCCATGCCTCCCGGTGCTCCTCGCCGAAGCTGGTGGCGGAGAAGGCCGGCATCTCTTCGCCGAGATAATAGGGCCAGCGCTGGGACAAATACATGTCATCCACGTCCTCCAGCTCGTAGAGCTGGCGCACCGTGTCCAGCGGAATCACCAGCCCGGAAAAGAGCCGCCCGCTGGTGCTGGTGACCTGTCCTTCCAGCGCCGTATGGCGCAGGGCGTCGTCCAGATCCTGCTGCCAGCCCTGATAGATGCTGCCCAGAAAGAGGAGCGTTACCGTCAGCGCGGCGGACACCACCGGTACCACAACGGAGCGCCACCCACCCCGCCGGATGGACAGCCACGCAAAGCGCATGCTGCCGCTCAGCGCGGCGGAGGTCTTGCCCCGGGGCACGTGGACGCGGGTCTTGCCCCGGCGCAGTGTGCCGCCCCGATAGGCGCCCCGCAGGAACAGGAGGCACAGTCCCAGTGCCGCCAGCAGCACCCCGCCGATCAGCGCGAGGATGGGCCACAGAGGCACGGCCACCTGCAGCTCCACCTCCTTTGTCATGCCCAGCACCGTTTCGCTGTAACGCAGCTTTCCGCCGCTTTGCGCCTGCGCCTGCAGCTGCACCGCCCGGAACAGCAGAGGCAGCAGCGCCGCTCCCAGCGCCCCGCCTGCGACGGCGGCACCCCCGGCGATCACCAGCGAGCCGGAGAGCAGCCACTGGGTGATCCGGGCACGGGGCGTGCCCAGCGACACCATGATCTTTACGGTGCCGTTCTGGCGTCCTATGTACAGATAGGCAAACAGCAGCAGCACCGCCGCCATGCCTGCAAGGCATACAGCCAGTACCCGCTGGGCGGTGCTCTCAATGGCCCGGAACGGCGCGGCGGCGTCGGCGTAGCCCTGGTCCAGCACGGAAAGGCGCACGTTCTCCGGCATCAGCGCTTCCAGCGCCTGGGCGGCGTCGGCGGCCTTGTCGTTTTCCAGCGCCGCCGTGCCCAGCAGATAGCCGAACAGGGGCTCGCCGGTGCCTTCACCCAGCCGCCACATGTGGCCGGTGAAGCCATCTGCCTGATTCACCACGCCCACCACCTGCAGTTCTTCCGTGCGGTCGGTCAGGGTGAGGGCGTAGCGGTCGCTTTCCCCGGCGGCAAAGGCGGTGGCCTGCAGGCTGTCCCCGGGAGCCAGCGACAGGCTGCGGGCCATGTCCGCGCTGATGAGACACTCCTCCGCCGTTTCCGGCATCCGCCCGGAGGTCAGGTAAAGCTGGCCCTGATGAAACTCGTACAGGTTCTCCGGATCCGCGCAGAAGGTGACGTCCACGTAGCTGTTCATCAGCCGGTATTCCTCGGCATAACGGCGGAAGATCTCACCCACCGAGTCGCCACCGGTGTATTCCGCCCACGGCTTCTCGTCGGAATCCGGGAAGGGGAGGGGCATAAAGTTGCGGGTGCCGTGGAGGGGCGTTTCCACCCCCTCCTCCAGAAAAACACCGTGCAGAACGTAGGCTTTTCCCGCCTCGGGCGCAAAAGTTTCGCCGCCCAGCGCGTCAGCTTCGCCCGGCAGCACCGCCACCGCCAGATCGCTCTTGCCCTCGTAGCTGTACAGGACTGGCCCCATGATGGCGGTGTAATAGGAGATCTCGTCGGTGGGCACCGGGATCAGGGTGTCTCCCCACCACACACCGTCGGGATCGTCCTCCGCGTTGGGATCCTCCACCCAATTCATCGCGTAGACAGGGGAGGAGATGTGGGAAATCACGATCACCGCCCGGTTCTGATTGGGTATCTGCCCGCTTTAGCGTCGGTAGCCCTCCACGTGGAAAAGCGACCGGGCGGAGGGAGTCCAGCTCAGCACCCCGTCGATCCCCGTCACGGCGTCCGGGTCGATCTGCGCCAGCGCATCGCGGGCAAAGGGATCCGGCTCGTCGGAGTTGGGGTATTCCGCGCCCATGTACTCCGCCTGCGCAATGGTGCGGTACATCCGGTCATACTGCGCCAGTGCCCCGGCGCAATACAGCCGCACCCCGAAGGCCAGCACCAGCACCAGCGTGAGAGAAAGGATCAGACCGGTGAACAGCGCCGCCCGTCCCCGCGCCCGGAGATTGGAGCGGATCCCGTTTCGAATAAATATGAAAACCGCCTCCCTTCAGTCAGTGTAAAGTAGAAATAGTTTACAGTGTTGCGTCCTCGATCAGCAGCGTCATCCTGCCGCCGCAGACCATGCCATCCTCGGCGGCCACGTCGTCGGTCATGTCCACGGTGATCGACCGGCGCGCCCCGGTGCCGATCAGCCGCCGCGCCTGCGCCGCAGCCTCCGCCTCGCCGCAGCCGCCGCCTACCGTGCCGTGGGTACGCCCCACCGGATACACCCCCAACAGCGAGCCCCGCGTCACCGGGGTGGAGCCGGCGGAGTCCACCACCAGCGCCAGCGCCTTGGGTGTGTTTTCCTCAGCCAGGAAGGAAAGAAGCGCCGGGTCGGTGTTGGTCTGTGCCAGCTGGCCGGGCTCCGGCCGGGCCGGGGCGGCGCGCCGGCACTGCACCAGCTGGGCGCAGATGGACACGGCGATCTCCGCCACGGTCACGCCGCCGATGGGCAGTCCGATGGGCGTATGCACCCGCGCCAGCCGCTCCCGGTCAAAGCCCTCCTCCGCCAGCAGCGCCAGCATGCCGCTCACCCGGCGGCGGGAGCCGATCATGCCCAGATAGAAGGGCTCCGTGCCCTGCAGCAGCGCCCGCAGACACACGCCGTCCCAGCGGTGTCCCCGGGTCACGATGCACACATAGTCGCCGGACCGGATGCGCAGGGTTTCGATGGCGCCGGCAAAATCGTCGCAGATCACCTGCGCGGCGGCGGGGAAGCGGCTGCCGTTTGCAAAATCCGGCCGGTCGTCCACCACCGTCACGGCGAAGCCCAGCATGGCGCCCATGGCGCACAGCGGCACGGCGATGTGCCCGCCGCCCAGCACGATCAGCCGCTCCTCCGGAGCGAACCGGCGCACGTACCGCCGTCCCTCCCACGTGACCGTCCAGCGTCCTTCCTGCCCGGCCTCCAGCTTCCGGCAGATCTCCCGGAATTCTTTAGTTGACATAAGATCCCTCCCTCACGGCTGACCGCTGAGAGCCCGGCTCAGCGCCTTGGCCTGCAGCAGCGTTTGCTCCACGGTGTATTGAAATTCGTCGCTCCCCACCCGGCGGAACAGGCCGATGGCGCCGATGGCGCAGCGCCGGCCGCTGCGGTCGCTTACCGGGGCGGCCACCGCCCGCAGTCCGATGCGGTATTCGCCGTCCTCCACGGCATAGCCGTTTGCACGCACGGTCTCCAGCGCGTGCAGCAGCTGCCCGGGGTCGGTGAGCGTATGGGGCGTGTAGGCGGTCAGGGGCAGGCGCTGCAGCAGTTGGCGCAGCTCAGCCTCGCCCAGTTGACTCAAAAACAGCTTGCCCTGTGCGGTGGCGTGGAGGGGCAGGCGACTGCCCGCCTCCGGCACCACCAGCAGCTCGCCTCCGCCGGCACATTGTTCCAGCGTGATGGCGTGTTCGCCCTCCGGCACCGCCAGAAAGGTGCCAGCCCCCGTCCGGGCGGCCAGCTCCTCCAGATAGGGGCGGGCCAGGCGGGTCACGTCCCACCCGGTGGACACGGCGCACCCCAGCTCAAAAAGCCGGATCCCCAGCGCATAGCGCCCGTCCGGCTCCTGCTGCACCGCCTGGTGGCGCCGCAGCGTACCCAGCAGGGCGTGGACGGTGCTTTTGGGCCAGCCGGAGGCGGCGGCCAACTCCTGCAGCGTCAGCGGCGTGCGCCGCTGCATCAAAAGCTCCAGCAGCTGCAGTGCCTTGTCCACTGAGTGGACGGTGTGGTCGCTTCGTCCCTCCACGGTCAGCCCCCCTTTGAACCAATACGGCGTCCCCGCCGTTTTCTTACGTGCAGTATAGCATATTCTCCCACGCGCCACAAGAATATTCTGCATGACAGAATATAAATTCTGCATAACAGAATAACGGCGTTGCGGCGGCGGCGGGAAAAACGATATAATAGAAGCATCAATATATCAAAAAGGGAGGTTTACCCCGTGAAACGGATGGCAATGCTTCTGCTGGCGGCCGTGCTGGCGCTGACGGCAACGGGCTGCGGCGGCGGAAAGGAGACCGAGGTGGTGGTATTTGCTGCTGCGTCGCTGACGGAGACGCTGACGGAGCTGGAGAAGACCTATGAAGCCGCCCACGGCGACGTGGATCTGGTGTTCACCTTCGACTCCTCCGGCACGCTGAAGACCCAGATCATGGAGGGGGCCCGGTGCGACCTGTTTCTCTCCGCCGCCCCCAAGCAG
>JAFTBL010000154.1 GCA_017455225.1 Oscillospiraceae bacterium | reverse complement strand
TCATGCCGGCGGTATCCTTGCCGTTGAGCAGCACCGTGCCCATCGTGGGCTGGTAGACCTTGGTCAGCAGGTTGAACACGGTGGTCTTACCCGCGCCGTTGGGGCCGATCAGGCCGGCGATCTCGGTCTTGCCGAGGATCAGGTTGAAGTCCTCCACGGCCTTCAGGCCGCCGAACTCTATGCCCAGGTGGCGCGCCTCCAGCACCGGCGTGGACAGCAGGTCGCGCTCCGGGATGATGCCCTGGCTGGGCGCCGGCACCATCTTGGTGTCCAGCAGCCGCTTCTTGCCCTCGGTCTGTGTCATTCGTCAGCACCTCCCACCTGTACCTGGTCGTCACGGCCCTTGCGCCGCGCCAGCTGGCCGAACAGGGAGCGCAGCATCGGGTTGTTGGTGACCAGCATCACCAGGATCAGCACGATGGCGTACACCAGCATGCGGTAGTCGGCAAAGGCCCTCAGCAGCTCCGGCAGCACCGTCAGCAGCGTCGCCGCGATGATGGAGCCCCAGATGTTGCCGATGCCGCCCAACACCACGAACACCAGCACCAGTATCGAAGTGTCGAACTTGAACTTGGAGGCGGCCACGGTGGAAAAATTCATGCCGTATAGCGCGCCGGCCATGCCGGCCAGCACCGCCGCGGTGACGAAGGCCATCATCTTGTACTTGGTCACGTTGATGCCCATGGCCTCTGCCGCGATGCGGTTGTCACGGGTGGCCATAATGGCCCGGCCCGAGCGGCTGTTGATCAGGTTCATAACCACGATCAGTGAAAAGATGATCAGCGCAAAGCCCATCGGGAAGGTGGCGATCTTGTCCACGCCGGTTGCGCCCTGTGGGCCGCTGACCAGCAGTGTTCCCGGGATATTGGGATTGTTGAAGGAAACGTGCAAACGTCCCTCTTCCAGCGAGAAGTAAAGGCAGTTCAACACGTTGCGGATGATCTCGCCGAAGGCCAGCGTCACGATGGCCAGGTAATCGCCCCGCAGCCGAAGCACGGGAATGCCGATCAGCACACCCGCAATGCCCGCGAACACGCCGCCGACGATCATGGCCAGCACAAGGCGCAGGACTTCGTTGTCCACGTGCAGCGCTGCGTGCAGCCAGGCGGAGGCTATGATGCCGGAAAACGCACCGACGCTCATAAATCCGGCATGACCCAGGCTCAGCTCGCCGGAGATGCCCACCACCAGGTTCAGCGACACCGCCATCACGATATACACGCAAATGGGCACCATCTGCCCCTTCAACGAACGCTTCATCGCGCCGGAGGCGATCATCGACTGGCATATGATAAAGGCGATGATGACGATGCCAAAGGATATGATGTTGTTGACCGTGCTCTTTTTCAGCTTTTTCATACCCCTCACCTCACACTTTCTCGTGCACCGGCTTGCCCAGCAGGCCGGCAGGCTTGAACAGCAGCACGATGATCAGCACGGCGAACACGATGGCGTCGCCCAGCTCCGTGGAAATGTAGGCCTTGCCCAGGATCTCGATGATGCCCAGCAGCAGGCCGCCGATCATCGCGCCGGGGATGGAGCCGATGCCGCCGAACACTGCCGCAGTGAAGGCCTTTATGCCCGGCATGGAGCCGGTGGTGGGCATCAGCGTGGGATAGGAGGAGCAGAGCAGACCGCCCGCGATGGCCGCCAGGGCCGAGCCGATGGCAAAGGTCACGGAGATGGTGCGGTTCACGTTGATGCCCATCAGCTCCGCCGCGCCCTTGTCCTCAGACACGGCGCGCATGGCCTTGCCCAGCTTGGTCCGCCCGGTGAACAGCGTCAGGCCGATCATGATCACAATGTTGCTG
>JAFTBL010000153.1 GCA_017455225.1 Oscillospiraceae bacterium | reverse complement strand
GCCGCCGCCGTCATACTGCCCCGGCACCTGCTCATCCCCGGGCTGAACGACTCCAAGACCCTGACGGAGCGGCGGCGGGAGGTGCTGTACGACCAGATCACCCAGCAGGCCGTGGCATGGGCGGTGGCGCGGGTGGAGGCGTCGGAGATCGACGCCACCGATATCCTCTCCGCCCGGATGAAGGCGATGCAGCTGGCCATCGACGCTCTTTCCCGCCCGGCGGACGCCGCGCTGATCGACGGCAACCGGGACGCGGGGCGCGCCTTTGCCATCACCACGCCCCACCGCTGCGTGGTGGGCGGCGACGGCAAAAGCGCCAGCATCGCCGCGGCGTCGGTGCTGGCCAAGGTCAGCCGTGACCGCTACGTGACGGAGGTGCTGGACCGGCGCTATCCCCAGTATCAGTTTGCCCGCCACAAGGGATACGGCACCCGGCTGCATTACGCCCTGTTGGATCAGTACGGCCCCTGCCCGGAGCACCGCCTGTCGTTTTTGAAGAAATGGAGGGCGGAAAAGTGAGCCGCCAGACAGGAACGCGGGGCGAGGCGGCGGTGGCCGCGTGGCTCCGGCGGCATGGTTATACGCTGCTGTGCCACAGCTATCATTGCCGCTACGGCGAGATCGATCTGATCGCACAAAAGGGCGCCGTGCTGTGCTTTGTGGAGGTGAAGCTCCGCAGCGGCGTACGCTATGGACTGCCCCGGGAGGCGGTGACGGCGCAGAAGCAGGAAAAGCTGCGCAAGACGGCGCTTTTTTACTTGAGCGCCCACGAGCTGGACTGTCCCGCCCGGTTTGACGTGGCAGAAGTTTACGCGGGAGATGACGGCACTGTAGAGCGCATAGAATATCTGGAAAACGCGTTTTGAGGTGACTTATGATCCCATATTTTGACGCCCATTGCGACACCGTTTCCTGCTGCCTGGGGCTGGACGTTTCCCTGCGGGAAAACGCGCTGCAGCTGGATCTGTGCCGGGGGCGGGGGTTTTCCCGCCGGGCACAGTTTTTTGCCCTGTATCACGACGCCGCCAAGGCACCGCCGGACGGCATGTGGGCGCAGTGCCTGCGGCTTTACGACCGGTTTTGCCGTGAAACGGAGCAAAACGCCGATCTGATCCGTCGCTGCCGCACGGGCGCGGAGGTGGACGGCGCCGTGGCCGCCGGGCAGGAGGCGGCGCTTTTGTCCATCGAGGGCGCCGACCTTCTGGACTGTGAGGAGGAGCGCATAAGCCTTGTCGCATCATGGGGTGTAAAGCTGATTAACCTTACATGGAACCGGGCCAATCCGCTCTCCGGCACCCACCGGGAAGAGCCGGATCGCGGCCTGAGCGAGCAGGGGCGCGGCTTCGTGCGGGAGCTGGAGACGCAGGACGTGTATGCCGACGTGTCTCACCTGTCCGATGCTGGGTTCTGGGATCTGGTCAAAATGGCGCGCCGCCCCATCGTGGCCTCCCATTCCAACGCCCGGGCAGTATGCCCCCACAGCCGCAATCTGACGGACGATCAGTTCCGCGCCATCCGGGATCTGGGCGGCGTGGCGGGTCTGAACTTCTGTCCGGCTTTTGTGGACGAAACCCGCCCCTCGCTGGAGGGGCTGATCCGCCACGTGGAGCATTTTCTGGCGCTGGACGGAGAAAAGACCCTGTGCATCGGCGGGGATCTGGACGGCTGTGAGCCGGCGCCGTCCGGCATCGGCGGCGAAGAGGACGTGCCGCGGCTGTACGAGGCCTTGCGTCAGCGGGGGTATGACCGGGCGCTGCTGGAGGATATTTTCTGGAACAACCTGCGGCGCTTGCTGTGAAAGGAGAGGGCGATGGCGCTTTATACCATAGGAGATCTGCACCTGTCTCTTGGCAGCGACAAAAGCATGGAGGTGTTCGGCAGCGGCTGGGCCCGCTACGTGGAGCGCATAGCCGACGGCTTTTCCGGCCTGCGGGAGGACGACGTGACTGTGCTGTGCGGCGATCTGAGCTGGGGCATGAGTCTGGAGGAATCGCTTAAGGATCTGCAGTTCATCAACGCCCTGCCGGGGCGCAAGATCCTGATGAAGGGCAACCACGACTACTGGTGGAACACCGCCGCCAAGATGCAGCGTTTCTTTGCCGAGCACGGCCTTACCACGCTGGAGCTTTTGCACAACAACTGCCTGTGGTACGGCGGCACGGCGCTGTGCGGTACCCGGGGCTGGTTCTACGAGCTGGACGCTCAGGGGCACGACAGGAAGATGCTGCTGCGGGAGGCGGGGCGGCTGGAGACCTCGCTTCGCTCGGCCGGTGAGGCGGAGAAGCTCTGCTTTCTCCACTATCCGCCGCTCTATCAGGGCTACGAGTGCCCGGAGCTTTTGGCGCTGCTGCGGCAGTACGGCGTGAAACGGTGCTTTTACGGCCATCTTCACGGTGCCTCACACCGTCTGGCACAGGAGGGAGAGCGATACGGGACGGAGTTTTCGCTGGTCTCGGCGGATTATTTGGGGTTCGCCCCGAAAAAAATTTGCGATTGACGCAAAAAAGTGTGGAAATTAAAATCATTTTCTGTTATCATATCATAATGCACTGATTAAACACTTAAATGTAGTGATCTGCAAGTCGGTGCTGAACGGAGGAAAAAGAAACATGAGCGTGAAATCCTGTGAGAAAATCGAGAACAGCAAGGTCGTGCTGACCATCGAGGTGGCGGCGGAGGAATTCGAAGCCGCCGTGAACAAGGCATATCTGAAGATGCGCGGCAAGATCAACGTACCCGGCTTCCGCCCCGGCAAGGCGCCCCGCAAGATCATCGAGGGCATGTACGGCGCCGAGGTGTTCTATGAGGAGGCTGTGAATATCGTGCTTCCCGACGCCTATGAGGCCGCCGTGAAGGAGCAGGAGCTGGACGTGGTGGGCTACCCGCAGGTGGAACTGGAGAACGTGGGCAAGGACGGCGCCTCCTTCAAGTGCACCGTGGCGGTGTATCCCGAGGTGAAGCTGGGCCAGTACAAGGGCTTGGAAGCCCCCCGCGCCGAGGTGAAGGTCATGGCGGCCGACGTGAATGCCCGCCTCAAGGAAATGGCCGAGCGCAACAGCCGGCTGGTGAGCGTGGAGCGCGCCGTGAAAAAGGGCGACACCGCCGACATCGACTTCGAGGGCTTTGACAACGGCGTGCCCTTTGACGGCGGCAAGGGCACCAACTTCGATCTGGAGATCGGCTCCGGCAGCTTCGTGCCCGGGTTTGAAGATCAGCTCATCGGCATGAAGGCCGGCGAGGAGAAGGATATCGACATCACCTTCCCCAAGGACTATACCCCCGAGCTTGCCGGCAAGCCGGTGGTGTTCCACGTGAAGGTCAACGAAGTCAAGGTCAAGGAAGTCCCGGCGCTGGACGACGAGTTCGCCAAGGACGTGTCCGAGTTCGACACCATCAAGGAGCTGAAGGCCGACCTGAAGAAGAAGATCACCGACGAGCGCAAGAGCGCCGCCCAGCGCGCCTTTGAGGACGTGCTGATGGACAAGGTGGCCGAGGGCATCGAGGCGGATATCCCCGAGGATATGATCGACCTGCAGGCCCGCCACATGGTGGACAACCTCAAGCAGCAGCTGGCGTCTCAGGGCATCCCCTTTGACCAGTATGTCAAGATGACCGGCGGCAGCGAGGAGAGCGTGCTGGCGGACGCGCAGGAGCCTGCCAAGCGTCAGGTGCGCATGGATCTGGCCATCGCCGCCATCATCAAGGCCGAGAAGCTGGACGCCACCGACGACGAGGTGGAGGCCGAAATGAAGAAGCTGGCCGACCAGTACGGCATGGAGCTGGAGAACGTGAAGAAGTACCTGCGTGCCGAGGACGTGAAGGAGCAGGTCATGCGTGAGAAGGTCATCCGTCTGGTGGCCGACAGCGCCAAGGCCACGGCCGTCGTGGAGGAAAAGAAGGAGAGCGAGGACAAGAGCGCGGAGTGATCTGCGCTCCGACCCGATAAAATCACGTCAGGGCGGGCATACTTTGGTAGCATCTACTAATTTACAGGAGGTATTTCCCATGAGTTTAGTCCCTTACGTTGTGGAGCAGACCAACCGCGGCGAGCGGTCGTACGACATTTTCTCCCGCCTGCTCAACGACCGCATCGTCTTCCTGGGCGAAGAGGTAAATGACACCACTGCCAGCCTTGTGGTGGCACAGCTGCTGTATCTGGAGGCGCAGGATCCCGACAAGGACATCCAGATGTACATCAACAGCCCCGGCGGCTCCGTGACCGCCGGCATGGCCATCTATGACACCATGCAGTATATCAAGTGCGACGTGTCCACCATCTGCATCGGCATGGCCGCCAGCATGGGCGCGTTCCTGCTCAGCTCCGGCGCCAAGGGCAAGCGCATTGCCCTGCCCAATGCCGAGATCATGATCCACCAGCCCTCCGCCGGCACCCAAGGCAAGGTGACGGATATGGAGATTGACGTGGAGCATTTCCTGAAGATCAAGGAGCGGCTGAACAAGATCCTGGCCGGGAACACCGGCAAAACGCCGGAGCAGGTGAAGGCGGACTCCGAGCGCGACCACTGGATGGCCGCGGAGGAGGCAAAAGAGTACGGTCTGGTGGATAAGGTCATCTACAAGAGGTAACAGACATGGCGGAAGACAAGAAGTCGCTGCGCTGCTCATTTTGCGGCAAGAGCGAATCGCAGGTGCACCGCATGATCCAGGGGCCCGGCGTGCGCATCTGCGACGAGTGCGTGAATCTGTGCCTGTCCATTCTGGACGAGGGCTATTCCGCCTCACCGGAGGAGCTGTTCACCGATCTGGAGGAACTGCCCACGCCCCGGGAGATCAAGGACGTGCTGGATCAGTACGTCATCGGGCAGGAGAGCGCCAAGGTGGCGCTGTCCGTGTCGGTGTACAACCACTATAAGCGCATTTATTTCGGCGACGACGAGGACGTGGAGCTGCAAAAGAGCAACATCCTCATGATCGGCCCTACCGGCAGCGGCAAGACCCTCTTTGCCCAGATGCTGGCCCGGGTGCTGAAGGTGCCCTTTGCCATCGCCGACGCCACCACGCTGACCGAGGCCGGCTACGTGGGCGACGACGTGGAGAACATCCTGCTGCGGCTTTTGCAGGCGGCGGATTTCGACGTGGAGCGGGCCGAGCACGGCATCATCTACGTGGATGAGATCGACAAGATCGCCCGCAAGAGCGAGAACACGTCCATCACCCGCGACGGATCCGGCGAGGGCGTGCAGCAGGCGCTTTTGAAGCTGCTGGAGGGCACCGTGGC
>JAFTBL010000152.1 GCA_017455225.1 Oscillospiraceae bacterium | reverse complement strand
GAGCGAAGAAAGGAGAGGACGAAATGTATAAGATCGAGAAGATCGTGGCGCTGAGCGTCGGGACAAGCGCCTCCACCGTGAAGGTGAACGGGCTGGCCTGCCTGGTGCAGAACAATTCCGACAGCGCCAGCGTGTATATCAAGGAAAAACGCGACGACGGCAAGGCCGCAACGACCTCCAACGGCTGGAAGCTCGGTCCGGGCAAGGCTACGGAGATCCCCATGGTGGCCATGGAGCTGTCCGTCGTGGCCAGCGCTGCCTCCACGGACGTCCGGGTGCTCGTGCTGGACATGGGATAAGGAGGCTTTGCGGACGTGAACGGGTGGAAGCTTTTGATCGCGGCTATCCTGGCCGCATTGGGCGCGTATCTGCAGCAGCTGGCCGCGCCCATGATCGTGCTGCTGGTGGTGATGGCGCTGGACTACGTGAGCGGGGTGTCCGCGGCGTGGGTGACGCATCAGCTGTCCAGCAGGATCGGACTTATGGGCATTCTCAAAAAGGTCTGCTATCTGCTGATCGTGGCAGTGGGCATGGTGCTGGATTATCTGATCGCCATGCTGGGCGGGCAGTTCGGCCTGCAGCTTGAAAACGTGTATTTTGTGGGGCTGCTGGTGATCATCTGGCTCATCATCAATGAGTGCATCAGCATACTGGAAAACTGCGACGAAATGAGCCTGCCGGTGCCCGGCTTTATAGGCAAGCTGCTTACAAGACTGAAACGACATACCGAGGAGGCCGCCGGGGAGCCGCCTGACGAATGAAAACAATAGACAGGGCGGATGGTTCCGCCCTGTCTGGACTATTGCGCAGCAGCACTTCGGAGCACCGCTAAGATCCCCCTATCGCCCCTGCGGGGCACTTTCCCCCAAGGGGAAGCAAGGAAAGGAGAGAACCATGACTTTAGGAGAAGCTAAAGACAAGGTGTATATGCTGCTGGACGAGCACAGCGCCGGCGGAGATGTGGAGCACGACGAGGATATCGAGCTGAAGATGGTCTACTTCTTCGACATGGCGCAGAAGCAGCTCGCCCAGATCAAGAAGATCGTGAAATCCCGGAAGATCTCCCCGGAGAGCGGGAAAACGGAATACCCCATGCCCGCGGACTTTCTGAACGTGTGCAGGGTCTGGAGGGACGGAGCGCCCGCCACGAACCGTTTTTCCTGGCGTGGGAAGAAGATCGTGATCCCGGAAAGCAACGTGGGGCGGCAGATCGTGGTGGACTACTTCGCACTGCCGGAGACCATAGACGCCGACGCCACGGACGATTATGAATTCGAGATCGACGAGGACGCGGCCAACTGCATGCCCTATTATGTGGCAGCGCAGCAGCTCCTGCCGGATCTGGTGATGGACTACGGCGGGATGCTGCAGATGTTCAACCAGGCTGTCAGTATGCTGGATACTTCGAGGCCGGGGGAGAACGGCAGGCTGACGCAGATGTTTTTCAGGGGATAACACTTCGATCGAGAAGCTCCGATACGGAGCAATGTCCCCCTATCGCCCCTTAGGGGCACTTCCCCCAAGGGGGAAGCAAGGCTCCAGGGGACGCCGAGAATAAGGAGACGACGACATGAGTTTCAATGAACAGAAGATAACAGAGGCAGAAATCATCTCGGCGGGGATCCAGAGCCGGCCGAACACGCTCACGGGGACGGCGGCGGAGAACAAGGCCGCCTTTGACGCCCTGGTGACGGAGGTGGTGGCGGTCAAGCTCAACAGCCTGATCGACGAGCTGCTCTCCGCCACGGCGGCGGCACAGCTGGGGGTGGACACGGTATCCGGCCTCACCGCGGAGAACGTGCAGGCCGCCCTGGAAGAGATCATGCAGAGCATGCAGGACATCACCCAGGGCAGCGTTTCCGACGGCTCCATCACCACCGCCAAGCTGGCGGCGCTCGCGGTGACGGCTGCCAAGATCGCGGCCGGCGCGGTGGGCACAACGCAGCTGGCCGACGGCGGCGTTACCACGGCGAAGCTGGCTTCCACCGCCGTCACCACGGCGAAGATCGCCCTGCTGGCCGTCACCACCGCCCTGATCGCGGACGGCGCCGTTACCACGGACAAGCTGGGGGCGGGGGCGGTCACCGGGGCGAAGCTCGCCAACACGGCAGTGGACAGCACCAAGCTGGCGGCAAGCGCCGTGACGGCGGTGAAGATCGCCGACGGTGCCATTACCAGCGCCAAGCTGGGGAGCGGGGCAGTCACCGCCGCCAAGCAGGGCTTCATCCGCTTCGGCACCACCGAGCCGACGACCGCCGACATATCCGAGGGCGAGATCTACCTGATGTACGAGGCGTAAGGGGGATAGGGCATGGCCACTACTATCTTTCCCAGCGGCAGCCGGAGGTATGACGGCCAGTATTTCGTAGCCACATACCACGCGGAATACACGGCTGTCCGCTATGGGAACTACGTACGCTACACCCTGACGGCCGGCACTTCGGTCAATTCCGGGTACGCCCCCGGATACGGTACCACGGCCATTACCTGGACGGTAGCCGGGCAGACGGTGACCGGGAACATCTGGAGCGGCGGCGGAGGCATTACGCTCTATGTGGATGTGTACGGCGGCGCTATCTCCGATACTACGAAAGCTGCTTCTCTTGTGATGACGAACTTCAGCAGCTGGAGCGGCAGCGCGACGTTCCCGGCGGGCGGGACTTACACCGTCACGTTCGACGCCAACGGCGGCACGACCCCCACGGCCAGCAAGACGGTGGCGTATCTGGGCACCTACGGCGAGCTGCCCGTACCGACGAGGAAGCACTACGCTTTCCTTGGCTGGTTCACGGAATCGGAAGGCGGCACGCAGATCACCTCTTCAACGACGGTGAACCTGTCCGCCAACCAGACGCTGTACGCCCACTGGGAGAAGACGAGTATCCCGGTATATTTCAACGATAACGGAACGGTCTATGTTGCCGATGCCGCCTATGCCAACATCGGCGGCACGGTGAAAGAGGTAACGGTTTTCGCCAACGTGGGCGGCGAGATCAAGGAACTGGTTTAGGAGGACGATATGAAGATCCGAGGAAAGAACATCAGCATGACCCGGGGGGACAGCGAGACCCTTACCGTGAAGTGCTCCGACCCGTTCGAGCCGGGGGACACGGTGTATCTCACGATGCGCGCCGACGCGGAGAGCGAGATCGTGCTGCAGAAGGCCGTCACCGTATTCGGGGACGAGGGGGAGGCGGTGATTGTCCTGGACCACGCCGACACGGAAGGGCTGGACTTCGGCGAATACCTCTACGATATCCAGGTGACACGCGCCGACGGGACGGTCACGACGCTTGTCACTCCCGCCTCCTTCACCATTGAGGAAGAGGTGACTTACTGATGACGGAGCTCAGCGGTGGCAGCGTTATCAACGTAGAGCTGGAGAACGGCGGCTCCATAGACGTTACCCTGACCCCCGGCGCTGCCATCGATGTGGAGATCATCGGGAGCGGCCCGCAGGGGCCGCAGGGCGCGGCTGGTATGGACGGGGCGCCGGGAGCAGACGGCGCGGACGGTGTTTCCCCTGAGGTAACCATTGCCAGCATCACCGGAGGGCACTCTGTTACCATCACCGACGTAGACCACCCTTCTGGCCAGACCTTCAACGTACTGGACGGTGAAGACGGGGAACAGGGTCCTCCTGGACAAGACGGCGCCAACGGCACCGACGGCACGGACGGCGTTTCTCCCGAAGTCACCATTGTCAGCATCACCGGCGGGCACTCCGTTACCATCACAGACGCGGATCACCCGGGCGGGCAGACATTCAATGTAATGGACGGGCAAGACGGAGAAGACGGCGCTCCTGGCATCAACGGTCAGGACGGGGAACGTGGCACCGGCATCTACAAGATTACTACCGCGCCAACTTCCCAAACCGCAATAGTGGGGGATTTTACCGCGTACTATCAAGTTAGCCTTGCCACCGTTCTTTCTGAAGCCGGTATCTCCGAAGTGCTGGTGGGAGACATCATAGAAAACTCCTACTACCATTACCCCGTTGGGGCTGTGGACACCAGCTATGTTTACACTGGCAAACGGACAAGTATACGCGGTACTACAGGCGCCACGGGTGCGGCGGCTGGTTTCGGCACACCGACGGCAACTGTTGACAGCAACGTGGGAACGCCGGGCGTAACCGTCACCGCTTCCGGGGCGGCTACAGAAAAGGTTTTCAATTTCGCTTTTACCAATCTGAAAGGAGAACCCGGCACAAACGGCGCCGACGGTGTGGGCGTGCCTTCCGGCGGTGCCGCAGGCCAGGTGCTAAAAAAGGCAAGCAGCACGGACTACGATACGGAGTGGGTCACTCCTTCCGCCGGTACCAGCGACGTTGAATGGGTGACATACGGTTCCACCGGCAGCGCCGCCATCGAGGCGGCATATCAGGCAGGGAAGATCGTCGCCACGCTGACCGGCGGCAAAGTGTACTATCTCTTCCGCCGTGACAGTTCCGCTGACCACTTCTTCTACGCCCCTATAGACACCCGGTTCTACGTCGCCCGTTGCACAAGCGATTCCTGGACAACTTACTACTATGAGTGCCTGGAGCTTGGCGATAACGGTACCATACCGTCCGGCGGCAACGCCGGTCAGGTGCTGTCCAAAAACAGTGCCACGGACTACGACGTGCATTGGGTCAACCAGACGCAGAACTATCCGTCGGCTTACTGCACCACGGCGGGGGCGACGGCGGCGAAGGTGGCGAGCTGCTCTTTGTGGACGGCTACTGCCAACAGCTACCTGCATGTGCTGATCGGCGCAGCCAACACCAGCGCCGGGGCGCTTACCCTAAACGTCAACAGCACCGGGGCTAAGCCGATCTGCATCAACGGCACGGCTTCTTCCGGCACCAACTACACCCTGCCTGCCGGTTCGTACATCGTGTACTACGATGGAACGAACTTCTACTTCCGTACGGACGGTAAGCTGACAGCGAACATTACCGGAACGGCCGACGGCGTTGCCGTGCCGGACGCGGCTACTGCCACTCCTGCCGACTTGGGGTCGGCGGCGGT
>JAFTBL010000151.1 GCA_017455225.1 Oscillospiraceae bacterium | reverse complement strand
CGCGCCGGGGCGCTGCCGGAGCGATTGCGCGCCCTGCTGGCGCGAGTGGGCGACGCCGACGCGCTGGCAAAGGACACCCAGTTCGGCTCCGCCATCTTTGCCAACCGTCCCGGCGACGGCTCCGCCCGGGAGCAGGCCGCCTCCTGCCAGAAGGTGCTGGGGGCGCTGGCCAACGTGTGCCGGGAGTACGCCACCAAGCGCTACCGCAGCAACTGCATCAACTGGGGCATGCTGCCCTTTACCATTGACAAGGAGATCCCCTTTACATACGTTGCAGGAGACTGCATTTTCGTGCCGGAGATCCGGCAGGCGGTAGCAGAGGGCCGGGAGGACATCCCCGCCACGGTGCTGCGGCAGGACGGCACGGCGGAGGAGCTGACGCTGCACATCCGGGGGCTGACCGAGGACGAAAAGGAGATCCTGCTGCGGGGCTGCCTGATGAACTATTACGCCGCAAGGCAGAAATGAGAGAGGAACCGACATGAACAAGATCCCCATGAAGACCCCGCTGGTGGAGATGGACGGCGACGAGATGACCCGCATCCTCTGGCGGATGATCAAGGACACGCTGATCCTCCCCTTCGTGGAGCTGAAAACGGAGTATTACGACCTGGGGCTGCTGCACCGGAACGAGACGGCGGATCAGGTGACGGTGGACGCCGCCAACGCCACCCGCCGGCTGGGCGTGGCTGTAAAGTGCGCCACCATTACACCCAACCGCCAGCGGATGGAGGAGTACCCCCAGCTGACCCAGATGTGGAAAAGTCCCAACGGCACCATCCGCTCCATTCTGGACGGCACGGTGTTCCGCACCCCTATCCTGATCCCCTCCATCCACCCGGTGGTGAAGAACTGGAAAAAGCCCATCACCATCGCCCGCCATGCCTACGGCGACGTGTACAAGAGTGTGGATCTCTACCCCGATGAGCCCGGCACCTGCACCATGACCTTCCGGGGCGTTTCCGGCGCGGAGCAGACGCTGACAGTGCAGCAGGTGGATGGCCCCGCTGTGTGGCAGGGCAGCCACAACAAGGAGAGCAGCATCCGCTCCTTTGCCCGTGCCTGCTTCCAGTACGCCGTGGACACCCGGCAGGATCTGTGGTTTTCCACCAAGGACACCATTGCCAAGGTCTATGACGGTGAGTTCAAGCGAGTGTTCGAGGAGGAATTCGCCGCCTACAAGGAGAAATTCGACCGGCTGGGCATCACCTATTTCTACACGCTGATCGACGACGCCGTGGCACGGGTCATCCGCTCCGAGGGCGGGTTCATCTGGGCGTGCAAGAACTATGACGGCGACGTGATGAGCGACATGGTGTCCACCGCCTTCGGCTCGCTGGCCATGATGACCAGCGTGCTGGTGGCCCCCGACGGCACCACCGAATACGAGGCGGCCCACGGCACCGTGACCCGCCACTACTACCGCCATCTCAAGGGTGAGCCCACCTCCACCAACCCCATGGCCACCATCTTCGCCTGGTCGGGCGCCCTGCGCAAGCGAGGGCAGCTGGATGGGCTGGACGCCCTGGCCGCCTACGCCGACGCGCTGGAGCAGGCCTGCTTTGACACGCTGGCAAGCGGCGTGATGACCAAGGATCTGACCGCGCTGGTAGACGAGGGCGTGAGCGCCGTAGCCGTGACCAGTGAGGAATTTCTCTCCGCCGTGGCCCGGCGGTTGACCGCGCTGCTGGCGTAAGGCGCCCCCCCTTTCACGCAAAACGCGACGCTTTTTCGGAAACAATAAAGGGATATGCCGCAAGGCATATCCCTTTACACATATTGCGGTCAAACGGATTTACTCCAGTGCGTCGTGGCTTTCAAACACATCGGCAATGGTGCCGTAGCGATCGATCTCCGGCAGGGGCTCGTCCTCCGCGCCGTCGCCCTGCTTCATCTTCATCTCCTGCCACTGGGCCTTGGTGATCAGCAGCTGGCGGGGCTTGGAGCCTTCAAACGGACCCACGATGCCCCGCTCCTCCATCTGATCTACCAGACGGGCAGCGCGGGAATAGCCCAGCTTCAGCCGGCGCTGCAGCATGGACACGGAGGCCTGTCCCACCTCCAGCACCACGTCCACGGCAGCGGGCAGCAGCTCG
>JAFTBL010000150.1 GCA_017455225.1 Oscillospiraceae bacterium | reverse complement strand
ACGGTCAGGCCGAGAAAACGGTGCACCTTGCCCATCCACTCGCTGTCGCGCTTGGCAAGGTAATCGTTCACGGTGACGATGTGCACGCCCCGACCGGTGAGCGCGTTCAGATAGGCCGGCAGAGTGGCCACCAGCGTTTTGCCCTCGCCGGTCTTCATCTCGGCGATGCGCCCCTGATGCAGCACCACGCCGCCGATCAGCTGCACCCGGTAGGGGCGCAGGCCCAGCACCCGGTCGGCCGCCTCCCGGACGGTGGCAAACGCCTCGGGCAAAATGTCGTCCAGCGTTTCACCGTTTTGGAGCCGCTCCTTGAATTCCGGCGTTTTGGCCTGCAGCTGGGCGTCGGTCATGGCGCGGTATTCGTCCTCCAGCGCCTCGATCTTATCCACGACGGGATAGATGGATTTCAGCTCCCGCTCACTATACGTTCCGAAGATCTTGGTCAAAAGTCCCATGTATCTGATCGTCCTTTCTGCTGTGAAAAGATGGTTTCACATAATAAATCAAAATAAGTATACCACAAAGCGCCGTCATATGCAAAGGAAATCCGCCGCAAAGAGAAAAACAGAGGGGCGAAGGCCCCTCTGCCGTTAAGTTCCGCGCTAAAACACAAGGTCGACGGTCTTTTCCGCCGAGAAGGAGACGGTGCCGGTGATGGTCAGACTCGCCAGACGCTCCCCATCCCACCGGGTGGCCACGGCGATGGAGCCGCCGGGCTGGCGCAGCGTCAGACATTGATCCGCCTGCCGCTCCGCCGTCAAATACGCACCGAGGGCGGCGCTGCCGCTGCCGCAGCCCTGTTCCCACACGGCGGTGTCCGTTTCCTTCACGTACACCAGCGGGGTGAAAGAGGAGGCGGCCTCGTCCCACAGGAGAAGCCCCGCGGCCTCCGCGCCCAGCAGCGGCGCCCAGCGGCGCAGATGCTCCTCCGCCCGGTCACGGCTCACCGCGCCCGCCGGGGCGATCACGTGGCAGATGCCGGGCAGAAACACCACCGGCAAAGACAGCTCACCGTCAGGCAGCGGCAGGGCAACGGCAGCGATCCGTTCCGGCAGGGGCATGGACACGGTGCCGATCCACCCGCCCTGCACCGGCGTGACAGCGCATGCCACCGGCTCCGCCGCACCGGACACCTCCAGCGTCAGTTTCCGGCTCACGCCGTCCTTGCGGCTGAGCCACGCGGCCACGCCCATGGCAGCGTTGCCGCAGAACTCGCCGCCCATCATCTGCACCCGCGCCTGCGCCCGGTCAGACGGCTCCAGAAAGGCTACCTGCTCCGCCTGCGGCACCCGGCGCAGCAGCCATCCCGCGGCCTGCGGCTGCACAGTGCGGGCGACCGGCGTGGTCACCAGCAGCGTGAGATTTTTCGTCGGGTCGATCAGCGTATAGGTCAGTTTCACGGCGGCATCTCCTTTTTCGCTTTTTTTCATTATAAGTGTTTTTTCCTGAAAATGCAATGTTGCCCGCGGCGCAAAAAGATGGTACAATAGAAAAAACATCGTGGGAGGGAAGGAAGTAAAGTATGAAGCTTGCTTTTTACGGCGCCGATCAATGCGTGACCGGGAGCTGCCATTGTCTGGAGGCAAATGGGAAGCGGATCCTGATCGACTGCGGGCTGCAGCAGGGTCGGGACGAGGTGGACAACCGCTCGCTGCCCTTCCATCCTGGCAGCATTGACTGTGTACTCATCACCCACGCCCACATCGACCACTCCGGCCGAGTGCCCCTGCTGTTGAAGGAGGGGTTTGCCGGGCGGATCGTCACCACCCGGGTCACGGCGGAGCTGCTGGATATCATGCTGCAGGACAGCGCCCATATTCAGGAGAGCGACGCGGCCTATAAAAATCGCAAAAACGAGCGCGCCGGCCGGGAGCTGGAGGAGCCGCTCTATACCGTGGCGGACGCCCAGCGGGTGCGGGAGTTCCTGCAGACTTGTGAATACGGCGAGAGGGTGGAGATCTGCCCCGGCGTGACGGCGGAATTCATCGACGCCGGGCATTTGCTGGGCAGCGCCAGCATCAAGCTGACCGTGACCGAGAACGGTGAAACGCGCACGATCGTCTTCTCGGGCGACATCGGCAACGTTGAGCAGCCCATCATCCGGGACCCTCAGCACTTTACCGGCGCGGACTTCGTGGTGATGGAAAGCACATACGGCGACCGCAACCACACCGAGGTGTGGAGCTATACCGACCAGCTGGCGCAGATCATCGACGAAACGTTGGGCAAGGGCGGCAATGTGGTGATTCCTTCCTTTGCCGTGGGGCGCACGCAGGAGCTGCTGTATTTCATCCGGGAGATCAAGGACAAGGGCCTTGTGACCTCAGTGAAGGACTTCCCCGTGTATGTGGACAGCCCGCTGGCCAAGGCGGCCACCAGCATATTCTGCAGCGATCTGCGGGGGTATCTGGACGAGGACGCCGCTGAGCTGGTGCGGGACGGCACCGCCATGTTCCAATTCCCCGGCCTGCGTCTGACGGAGACCACAGACGAGTCCAAGCTGCTGAACACGGACACGACGCCCAAGGTCATCATCTCCGCCAGCGGCATGTGTGATGCCGGACGCATCCGGCACCATCTCAAGTATAACCTCTGGCGAGCGGAGAGCGCCGTGGTGTTTGTGGGCTTTCAGGCGCAAGGCACGCTGGGGCGGCACCTGCTGGACGGCGCCGCCAGCGTGCGGTTGTTCGGCGAGGAGGTAGCGGTGCGGGCCAAGGTGGTCAACTTCCCCGGCCTCAGCTCCCACGCTGACCGGGATCATTTGCTGGATTGGATCTCCCGGTTCAACGCTCCCAAGCCCCGCCATGTGTTCGTGGTGCACGGCGACCGGGACGTGGCGCCCGTATTTGCCCGCTCCGTGGAGAGCATGGGCTTTGAGGCGCACGCTCCCCAGTATACCGAGGAATACGACCTGCTGGCGCAGCGCGTGACGGCGGTGGGCTACCTGCCCGAGCGCAAGGTCAAGGCCTTCGAGGGCGCACCCAAGCTGTCGGCGGCCTACGAGCGGCTGGTGCAGGTGGGCGAATCGCTGGCGGCCCTTATCCGCCGCAGCAAAGGGCGGGACAACAAGACGCTGGCCGCCTTTGCCGAATCCATCCGCAAGCTGATCGAGCGATTCGAGTTTTAAGCTATGCTGCAAAAGAACGAGATCCGTCGCGCCGAGATCGTCGGCTACTCCGCCGAGGGGCTGGGCGTGGCCCGGATCGACGGGCAGGTGGTGTTCGTCCACGGGGGCGTCCGGGGCGAAACGTGCGACGTGCTGATCCTGAAGGTGCTCAAAAACGCCGCCTACGGCAAGGTGGTCGCCTTGCCCTCGCCGTCGCCCCGCCGGATAGAGCCGGACTGCCCCTATTACAGCCGCTGCGGCGGGTGTGATTTTCGCCACGTGGATTACGGGGAGGAGCTGTGGGCCAAGCGGCAGCGGGTGCAGGATGCGCTGACCAGGCTGGGCGGCTGCGACGCGGCGGTGGAGGAGATCCTCGGCGCGGCGGAGACGGCGCGCTATCGCAACAAGGCGCAGTACGAGATATCCCCGGCGGGGGAGATAGGCTTTTTCCGCCGGCGCACCCATCAGGTGGTGGACGCGGCGCGGTGCCTTTTGCAGCAGGAGCCGGCGGACGCGGCGGCGCAGGCGGTGCGCGAGTACATCCGCACCTGTGGCGTGTCCGGCTATGACGAAGCGACCGGTGCCGGACTGTTGCGGCACCTGTTCGTGCGCACCAGCTGCCGGGGCGAGAGCTTGATCTGCCTGTTCGTCAACGGGGAGTCTTTGCCCCATGAGGAGGAACTGACGGCGCTGCTGCGCCGTGCCGTACCCGGCGCCGTGGGTATTTTGCTGGGCGTTCACCGGGCCAAGGGCAACGCCGTACTGGGGGAGAGCTACCGCACGCTGTGGGGCGCGGATACGCTGGAGGATACGCTGTGCGGCCTTTCGTTCCGGCTGTCGGTGCCGTCCTTCTATCAGGTCAATCACGATCAGGCGCAGCGGCTTTACGAAAAGACGCTGGAGTTTGCCGGCCTGACGGGACGGGAAACGGTGCTGGATCTCTACTGCGGCGCCGGCACCATCACTCAGTTGCTGGCTCAGCAGGCGAAGGAGGCCGTGGGCGCGGAGATCGTGCCTCAGGCGGTGGAGGACGCGAGGCGGAGCACCCGGCGCAACGGCGTGGAAAACGTCCGCTTTTTCTGCGGCGACGCCGCGGCGGTGGCGGCGGACTTTGCCGCGCGGGGACAGCGGCCGGACGTAGTGTGCGTCGACCCGCCCCGGAAGGGACTTGAAGCGCAGGTGATCGACGCCGTGGCGCAGATGGCGCCGCAGCGGGTGGTGTACGTGTAATGCGATCCGGCCACGCTGTGGCGGGACGCAGCTCGCTTTGCCGCCCGGGGCTATACCGTGACCCGCGCCGTCGCCGTCGACCTGTTCCCCCGGACCAGGCATGTGGAATCAGTCGTATTGATTACTCGAGCTTGAGTTGAGGCTACAGGGTAGATGTAAAAAAGTGAGGTGATACTGTGACGAAGATTGAAGCATATGAGAACAAACTCATCAAAGAAGGAATGCCCAAAGAGGCTTATGCTGAGTATGAAACACTCTTAAAACGAGTCCGGGGTAATTTCCTTCGTCTTCAGCACTGCTACATCACAGCCGTTCAGTTTCCGATCAAGCGGTCACAAGAAGGAATTGACCTGATACAATGGGCTTT
>JAFTBL010000149.1 GCA_017455225.1 Oscillospiraceae bacterium | reverse complement strand
GCAGGCCATCAACGAGCTGGAGGGCCGCCTGTCCCGCACGCGGCCGGACAGCGATATCGGGCGGCTGAATCTGTACGGCTCGGCGGAGATCGACCCCGATACGGCGGCGCTTTTGGAGCGTTCCGCCGACTATGTGCGCAAGACCGGCGGACGGTTTGAGATCACTGTGGGGCCGCTGGTGGAGCTGTGGGGCATCACCACCGACGAGCCCCGGGTGCCGGAGCAGGAGGAGATCGACGCGTGCCTTGCGCTGGTGGGGTCGGAGCATCTGCGAGTGCAGACCGGCGAGCCCACCGCCGCCGCGCTGGACCCGGGCTGTGCCGTGGATCTGGGCGCCGTGGCGAAGGGCTACGCCTCCGACAAGGTGGCGGAGATCTTCACCGCCCGCGGCGTGGAAAGCGGCGCCGTGTCGCTGGGCGGCAACGTGTACGTCCGGGGCAGCCGACCCGACGGGACGCCGTGGTCCGTGGCGGTGCAGGATCCCGCCGGGGAGGGCTATGCCTGCACGCTGGCGCTGACGGACGCCTTTGCTGTCACCTCCGGCGGCTATCAGCGGTTTTTCACCGCCGGGGACGGCACCGTTTATTCCCACATCCTTGACCCCGACACCGGATACCCCGCCCAAAGCGACCTGCTGTCGGCCACCGTGATCGCCGACTGCGGCGCCATGGCGGACGCCTACTCCACCGCGCTCTACGTGATGGGCAGCGGGGAGGCGACATCTTTCTGGCGCGGGCAGGGCGATTTTGACATGGTGCTGATCACCGCCGACGGACGGCTTTTGTACACGCCCGCGCTGGCGGATAAAATCTCCCCGCAGGAGAAGAGTCCCTATGTCTACGAAGCCATCACACCCTGAATACCGCCCCAACCGATGGGACGCGCTGGTGGCCGCCGCCGTGCTGACGCTGGCGGCGGCGACGGCGCTGCTGTTTTATCTGCCCCGCCAGTCCTCCGGGGCGCTGACGGTGACGGTGACCGTGGGCGCGCAGACGGTGCAGACCGTGCCGCTGGCCCAATACGGCGGCGATCACGTCTACACCGGCGGCGGCCATACGCTGACGGTGCGCTGTGAAAACGGGCAGGTATGGGTGGCAGACAGCGACTGCCCCGGGCAGGACTGCGTTCGCTCCGGCGCCATCAGCCGCGCCGGGCAGAGCATCGTGTGCCTGCCGGCGCAGGTGGTGATCCGGCTGGGCGGCCCGGCGGACGCGCCGGATCTGATCGTGGGGTGAGCGGGCATGAAAAGGATCACCCCGAAAAAGCTGGCGCTGTGCGCAGTGCTGGCGGCGCTGGCGCTGGGCCTGAGCGCGCTGGACCGCATGATCCCCCTGTCGGTGCTGATCCCCCTGCCGGGGGTGAAGCTGGGGCTTGCCAACATCGTGACGCTGTTCGCCCTGTACGTGCTGGGCGTGCCGGAGGCCTGCGCCGTTTTGCTGGTGCGGTGCTTGCTGGGCGCCGCGTTCGCCGGCAATGCCTCGGCGCTGCTGTTTTCCCTGCTGGGCGGGGCGTGCGCCATGGGCGCCATGGCGCTGCTGCGGCGCAGCAGGAGGCTGTCGGTGTTCGGCGTGTCGCTGGGGGGCGCCGCCGCCCACAACGCGGGGCAGATCGCCGCGGCCATGCTGGTGCTGGGCGACGACGCCGTGGTGGGATATCTGCCCTTTTTACTGCTGGTTTCGCTGTTTACCGGCGCGCTGACCGGGCTGATCGTCAGCCGGCTGCTTCGCGCCGCCGCCTATTTACCGCTGATCGACGCCAAGGAGGAACGACATGGATAAAAAAGACGAGATCCTCATGCAGCAGCTGGAGGTCATCCGCACGCTGACGGAAAACAATCTTAACCGCATGGGCGGCGACTTCTGGGGCGTGCCCACCCCCCGCCGGCCGGAGCCCAAGTCCGGCTCCGCCGCGCCTGACGCGCCCTTTGCGCCGAAAAAAACGCCCCCCACCGCCGACAGCGGCGGCAAAAAGGACGAAAAGGCGGAGGAGCCTCTGCCGCCGCCGGAAAAGCTGGAGGATCTGATGGCGGAACTGGACAGCTATATCGGGCTGGAGGCGGTGAAGGAGGAGGTGCACAACCTCATCAACATGGTGCAGGTCTACAAGCTGCGCCGCCAGCACGACCTGCCCACCACCGACATGTCGCTGCACATGGTGTTCACCGGCAACCCCGGCACCGGCAAGACCATGATGGCCCGGATGATGGCCCGGATCTCCCGCTCGCTGGGCATTTTGTCCAAGGGGCAGCTGGTGGAGGTGGACCGCAGCGGCCTGGTGGCCGGCTACGTGGGTCAGACCGCACTGAAGACCCAGAAGGTGAT
>JAFTBL010000148.1 GCA_017455225.1 Oscillospiraceae bacterium | reverse complement strand
TGGTGGCGGTGAGATTCTCAATGGCGTTCATGGGATACTCCACGCCGTAGGTGTACAGCTTGGGATCGGTGATCTGGAAGTAGATGACCGTGTCGATCTGCATGGTCACGTTATCCTTGGTGATCACCGGCTGGGGATCGAAGTCCGCCACCTGCTCCTTCAGACTGACCTTCTTAACTACCCGCTCGACGAACGGCAGCTTCAGATGCAGACCGGTGCCCCACACGGCGTGGAAAGCGCCCAGACGCTCCACCACGTAGGCACGGGACTGCTGCACCACGTGGATGTTGCTGACGATCAAGATCAGGATCAGCACGACCAGGATGATGATGGCAATGGTTCCGAAATCAGGCATGAGTTTTTTCCTCCTTTAAAATATTATATGTGAAAATCAGACGATCTTCCCGCGTTACTCTGCTTTTTCCACAAACAGCCGCACGCCCTCCATCCGGGTGACGCGCACCATGGCGCCCTCCTCGATGACGCTGCCGTCTTCACTGCGGGCGGACCATGTCTTGCCGTCAGCATACACCGCGCCGGTGGGCACGTCGTTGTCGATCCGCTCCGTCACCCGCGCGGCCTCGCCCAGCACCCGGTCGGCGTTGGTGGCCACGGTGTTTTTGGCGGCGTATTTGCGCACCAGCGGCCGCGTGGCGATCAGCGCCGCGATGGACACCACAAAGAAGGCGGTCACCTGCAGCCAGACGGAGCCGCCCAGCAGGTCGGCGATCAGCCCCGCCACGCCGCCCAGCACGAACCAGATGGAGGTCAGCCCGGCGGTCAACCCCTCCACCACGCCGAAGATCACAATGGCGGCGATCCAAACGATGGATTCCATATTTGTCGTTCCTCCCTTCAGACACAGGGCGATCAGCACGGACAAAAAGCCCACGCCCACCAGCACGCCTGCGCCCAGCCATTTGTTTTTTGGGGAGAGATTGGAGAGAAAGCCCGTCAGGGCGCTGTGGAGATTGCCGGCGGGCAGCTCCGCCCTCCCGGCAGCCTGCCGCGCCGTGCCGGCAGGTACCTCGTCGGCGAACAGCTCATCCGGGCGGACGTGGTAGCGGTTGCAGATGTAAAGGATCTTCTCGATCTCCGGGTAGCCCTTGCAGGACTCCCACTTGCTCACCGCCTGCCGGGACACGTGCAGCGCCTCGGCAAACTGCTCCTGCGTCATTCCGTTGGCGCGGCGTACCTCCTGCAGCCGATCTCCAAATGCCATGCAGTCGTTTCCTCCGTTTCTCTTTGGCTTTATCCTACCGCGGCGGGGGCAAAATGACCACCAACCTCAGTTTTGCATCTGCAAAAAAGCCTGCGTTTTTTCCGCAACCACAGGTTGCGCTCTCCACTGCCTTGATTATACACGATAATCCACCGCCGTGCCACCCTTTTTTTTAGCCTTGCGATTTTGCACCGCAGGGTCTATACTGCCAATAGCGCGACCACAACAGGATTTGCAAGGAGAAGACCATGTATACCTATTTGATCCCCTGCCTCTTGGGACTTGAAAAGCTGGTGGGCGACGAGGTGCGCCGTTTGGGCCTGCAGGACGTGCAGGTGGACAACGGCCACGTGCTCTGCCGCGGCACGGCGGAGGACTGCGCCCGGCTGAACGTGAACCTGCGCTGCGGCGCCCGGGTGCAGCTGGTGCTGGGTCAGTTCCCCGCCCGCAGCTTTGAAGAGCTGTTTCAGGGCGTGCGCGCCATCGCGTGGGAGGACTATCTGGGGCGGGACGACGCCTTTCCCGTAAAGGGTTATTCCTTGTCATCGGCGCTGTTTTCCGTACCTTCCTGCCAGTCCATCGTGAAAAAGGCGGTGGTGGAGCGGCTGAAGGACAGGTATCACCTGCAGCAGTTCCCGGAGACCGGCAGGACGTACCAGATCCGCTTTGCCATCCGCAAGGATCAGGTGACGGTGGGGCTGGACAGCAGCGGTGAGGGGCTCTACAAGCGTGGCTACCGGGCCGTGGGGGTGGAGGCGCCCCTGCGGGAAACGCTGGCGGCGGCCATGGTGCTGTTGTCGCGCTACCGGGGCGCCGATCCGTTCTGCGACCCCTTCTGTGGCAGCGGCACCATCCCCATCGAGGCGGCGCTGATCGCCAAAAACCGGGCGCCGGGTCTGATGCGTACCTTTGCCGCCATGGACTGGGCGTTCCTGCCCGGCGCGTCGTGGGAGCAGGCCCGGCTGGAGGCGCGGGACAGGGAGTTCCGCGGCGCTTACGATATCTGGGGCGGCGACGTGGATCCCAAGGCGGTGGAGATCGCCCGGGACAACGCCCGCAAGGCGGGGGTGTCGGACGTGGTGCGGTTTGAGCGGGCGGACGTGCGTACCTTCCGCCGCGACAGCGACTACGGTCAGCTGGTCACCAACCCGCCCTACGGCGAGCGGCTGCTGGAGCGGGCGGAGGCGGAGGAGCTCTACCGCGCCTTCGGGCAGGTGTGGCGCACACTGCCGGAGGGCTGGCGCACGCTGGTGCTGAGCAGCCACACGGAGTTCGAGCGCGCCTTCGGCCGCCCGGCGGACAAGAAACGCAAGCTGTACAACGGCATGATCAAGTGCGACGTGTTTTTTTACGGGAAACGGGTGTAAAGGCAAAAAACTTTTCAGTTTGTTCATGTTCTTTTCGTGCAGCGTGCTACAATGGGCAAGGATCGAAGAAACAACGGACCGGAGGATGGGCGCATGAAACACGTATTCATCATCAATCCCGCCGCGGGGAAGACTGACAGCCGCCAGCGGATCTACGACATGGCGGAGCGCCTGCGCACCGGGCACGGGCAGGACGTGCAGTGCGTGCTGACCAAAAAGCAGGGCCACGCCACGGAGCTGGCGAAAAAGCTCTGCCAGACCGGGGAGGAGCTGCGGTTTTACGCCTGCGGCGGCGACGGCACGGTCAACGAGGTGGCCAACGGGATCCTGGGCTATCCCAACGCGGCCATGACGACGATCCCCGTGGGTACGGGCAACGATTTTCTGAAAAACTTCGGCGCCGACGCGGAGAAGTTCCGGGACGCGGAGAATCTGTGGGACGCGCCGGATTTTCCCATCGACGTCATCGACGTGAACGGCCGGGCGGCACTGACCATTGCCTGCTCCGGGCTGGACGCCCGGGTGGCGAAGGACGTGCATAAGTACGGCGACAGTCCGCTGCTCAACGGCAAGGGCAGCTACGTGGCGGCGCTGGCGGTGAATTTCCTGTTCCGCAGCATTTCCTCCCACTGGACGGTGGAACTGGACGGGCAGGCAGCGGAGGGCGACTACGCGCTGATCGCGGTGTGCAACGGCCGGTATTACGGCGGCGGTTTCATGCCGGTGGCGGAGGCGCGGATGAACGACGGCGCGCTGGAGACGCTGGTGGTGAAGAAGGTCACCCGGGCCGGCTTCCTGCGCTTCGTAGGGCCTTATTCCAAGGGTAACTGGCG
>JAFTBL010000147.1 GCA_017455225.1 Oscillospiraceae bacterium | reverse complement strand
TGCTGCTGCCCGCCGGAGAGCTGGCAGGGATAGGCGTCCGCCTTGTCCGCAAGCCCCATCTTTTCCAGCAGCGCCATGGCGCGGGATCGCGCCTCCTCCTTGCCGCGGCCCAGCACGGAGATCTGGGCGTCGGTCAGGTTTTTCAGCACCGAGTAGTGGGGAAACAGATTGAAATTCTGAAACACCAGCCCGAAGCAGGAGCGCAGCGTCTGCAGCGTTTTTTTATCTGCGTACACCGCACGGCCGTTTTCCTCGTGCACGGCATAGCTGCCCTGGTAGATCAGCTCCCCGCTGTCCATGTCCGTCAGCAGCGTGGCACAGCGCAGCAGCGTGGATTTGCCGGAGCCGGAGGGGCCGATCACCGCCACCACCTCCCCCTCGTCCACGTAGAGGGAGATATCCTTCAGCACATGGAGCGAGGCGTTGTTGAAGCTCTTTTTCACATGGTTCATTTCCAGAATGCGCATATGCCGCCTCCCCCTACCGATAGTAATTGAGCGCCTTTTCCAGCCGCTCCATGCCGAATGCGACCACATAGTTGAACACGTAATAGAACACCGCCGCCGCGGCGAACGCCAGCATGCCCGGCGAACGCGGGGCCACGGCGATCTGCCGGGCGCGGGTGAACATCTCCACCACGCCCACCGCCGAGGCCAGTGACGTGTCCTTGACCAGAGTGATCACCTCGTTGGTGACAGAGGGAAGCACGCGCTTGACCATCTGCGGCAGGATGATTTTGAAATACGTCTGGGCGCGGCTGTAGCCCAGCACCTGCGCCGCCTCATACTGCCCCTCCGGGATGGACTCGATGCCGCCCCGGTAGATTTCGGCAAAATAGGCGGCGTAGTTGATGACGAACGCCACGATCACGGCAAGAGACCGCCAGTTAGCCGGCGGTGTGACGCCGAGGATCAGATTGGGGCCGAAGAACACCACCACCAGCTGCAGCATCAGCGGCGTGCCCCGCATGATGGAAATATAGATCTTGGTGATCGCCCGCAGCGGCGCAAAGCGGCAGCCGCGGAAATAATTGACCAGCAGCCCCAGCGGCAGCGAGCCCAGCAATGTAAAGAAAAAAACGGACAGCGTGGTGAAAAACGCCTGTCCCAAAGAGGCAAGCATGGTTTGTACGGTCATGTCGGAGTCCTCGTTTCCTTGGTTGATATACCCACAATCCGGGTGGAGACGCATCGTCCCCACCCGGACAGGTATTGTGTGTGCCGATCAGTTGCCGGACTCGATCAGGCAGAGGTTTTCGATCACCAGTCCCTGATCCACGTAGTTTTCGGCAATCTTCAGCATGGTGCCGTCCTTGGCGATGGCCAGCAGCTGCTCGTTCACCGCGTCACGCAGCGCGGTGTTGCCCTTCAGGAAGCCGATGGCGTACTGCTCGCGGGAAATGGGCTCGTCCAGGATCACGTAGTTGCCCTCGTTGACGCTGATCTGATACTTGGCAACGCCCAGATCCGCCGCCACCGCGTCCACGGTGCCCTGCTTGAGCTCCATGAAGCCCTGGTTGTAATCCGACAGCTCCACCACCTCGCCCAGCGAATCCTTCAGCTCGTCGCTGGCGTTGATGGCGTCCACCGCGGAGGAGCCGGCCTGGGCCATGACCTTCTTGCCGGCAAGGTCGGAGAGCGAGGTGAAGCCGGCGTCTGCCTTGACAACCATCACGATCTGGTTGTCCACGTAAGGCTCGGACCACGTGTAGTCATTTTCACGCCCTGTGTAGGTGAAGCCATTCCAGATGCAGTTGATGGTGCCGGAGGACAGCTCGTTGTCCTTGAAGTCCCAGTTGATGGCCACCGCCTCAAACTCCCAGCCAAGGCGCTTGCACACCTCCTTCGCCATGGCCAGATCGAAGCCGTCGTAGCTGCCGTCCTCCGCCATAAATCCGTAGGGCGGGAACTCGGCGTCAAAGCCGACCACCAGCTTGTTCGTTTCCTTTTCGCCACCGCTCTCAGTTTTTCCGCCGCCGCAGGCTACCAAAGCCAGCGCCAGCACCGCTGCCAAAACGGCACAAAGGATCTTTTTCATCTTGTTACCTCCTGTATCCCGGTCAACACCGGCCTTGTTATCGTGCTATCATGTTATCACTTTAGCGTGATAATGTAAAGAAGCGAAATGCGAGAAACGTGTAAAAAATTTGAAAAGTATTTTGTATATATCGCACAAAAAGCGAGGGTGGAACGCCGATCAACGGCACTCCACCCTCGTGTTTGATCGTTCACCTGCCCTTGGGGATCAGCAGCATCCCGGACGAAGCGGTGGGAGCGTCGATCCCGTTGGCCTCCCGGATCGCCGCCTCCTCCGTGTGGCAGCGTTTGGCAAGCTCCCACAGGGTCTCCCCCTCCTCCATCCGGCGCAGCGTCAGAGACGGCAGCTGCGAGCGGTCGATCTCGCCGTGCTCCTGCAGCCCGGTCACCGCCGTGATCTCCACGCCGCCGCCGCTTTGCAGCCGGAACTGCACCGGCAGCAGCAGTTGACAGCCGCTGCCGCTGCGCTGTATGGCGGCGGGCTCGGCAAACACTCTGGCGGCCGCGGCGCTGCTGCGCAGGTCGGCCGTCAGCTGTGCGGAGCGTTCGGCAGTGACCGGCGTGCCCGCCTCGTCCAGATACAACACCCGCATGCGCACGTCGGCGGACACAGTGCCCCGCCCGCCGTCGCTGCGAAGCTCCGGCGCGGAGAGATCCGTGTCGGTAAGATAATAGAAGGAGCCGCCCTCCAGCTGTTCCCGGGCCTCACAGCGCAGGGTCTGATCCGGCGCGGCGGAGGGAAGCGTCAGCAGCTGCCGCTCTGCTGTTACGTCGATCTGCGTGCTGTACAGATCCTCCGCGTAGTCCACCGTTTTCTTTTCGTAAGCGCGCACGGTCAGCGCAAGGCGCATGGTCACGCTGAAGCCGGTGCCGTCCTCGGTGCGCACGGGATGGATTTCCTGCTCCGTCACCGCCGCCTCACCGTCAAATACGGCGTCCTCAAGCACGTCCTCCACCTCCAGGATCTGGGAGAACGGAAGCGTTTCCGTTCTGGCACAGAGCGTCTGTCCCTGCGCCCGATACAAAAGCGACAGCACGGCCTCACCCTTGACCACCAGCTTTGAGCCGAAGCACTGCACGTCGTTCAGCCGCAGGTATGCCTGATCCAGCAGCAGATCCTCCGGCGCAGCCTGAGCGCTCTGGGGCGGCAGCTCCTGGGCAAAGGGAAATTCCCGTTCCCACACGGCGTTCAGCGTGGTCAGCTCACTGCTGCCCCGGCGGATCTGCACGCCGGTGTTCTCTTCAGCGCCGGTGCAGATACGCCGCACCACACGGCGGTAACCGCGGACGCGAAATTCCGGCAGCACCCGCACGTACAGCTTCCGGGCGCCCAGCATCTTGACCTCCAGCAGCATCAGGCGGCCGTCGGCGCACAGATGGGTCAGCTCCCGCGGATCCTCCACCGAGCAGGAAAAGGGCACCGAAAGCGCCAGTGAGCGCAGTCCGGCGCTCTCCTCCGAGGTGTACAGCACCACTACCCGGACAGAGCCGCCCAGCGAGATCACGCCGTCCCGCTGTCCCTTTTCCCGGATGCGGATCTGCCCCACAGAGTCCACGATCCGCGTCAGATCCGGGCAATACTCCGGAATGGCGGTTTCAAGGCTCTCCTCTTTGGTGACGATCAGTTCGCCGGTCGGCTCATAGCCGGTGATCTCTTCAAATTTCAGTTCCATGGTTACGCCCTCACATTCTCCCGTATTTCATAGGAAGAATATGAGGGCGGCACACCGATTATTCCTGTACCTTAAAGATCCTGCGCAGCAGGGCGCTCAACAGCCTTGGTGATTTCCATACGACGATCTTCATGGCTACCTCCCGTTACAAAAGCAAACGACACCGAACGCAATGAGGATGAACGACACCAGAAACAGCAGAAATCCGGTGGGAAACAGGGCGGCGGCAAGGATCCCGGCGCCCAGACACAGCGCACAGGCGCCCAGTGATCGCAAACCGAAATATCCCTTCATGACCGACCCTCCTCTACTCTATTATATGCTTTTGCCCGCCAGGCGACACAGCGGGACACACATTCAAATATAAAAGCGCCTCCCGCCGGGAGGCGCTTTTTGTGAAGCAATTACGTGTTCCAGCTCTCCTTATCCTTCAGCTCCTGATAAAGCCGTACGTAGCTTTTGTGGCGGGAGGCCGGGATCTTGCCATCCTTCACGGCCTGCAGCACGGCGCAGCCCTTTTCCTTCACGTGGGCGCAGCCGGTAAAACGGCATTGCCCCAGATAGGGAGCAAACTCCGGGAAGGTCTCCGGCAGGTGCACCTTCAGCTCCAGATCCAGCTCCTCTGTTTCCAGTGAGGAAAAGCCGGGCGTGTCGATCACGCAGGTGCCGTTTCCCAAGGAATAGAGCGCCACGTGGCGCGTGGTGTGTTTGCCCCGGCCCAGCGCCTGGCTTACCTCGCCCACCGGCAGGTCGAGCTGCGGCGAGAGCGCGTTGAGCACGCTGGATTTGCCTACGCCGGAGTTGCCCGTGAACACGCACAGCTTTCCGGCGATGGCGGATCGCAAAGCGTCCAGTCCCTCCCCCGTCTCGGCGCTGACACGCAGCACCGGGATGGCGGAGGCGCGGTACAGCACGAACAGCTCCTCCGCGCTGTCAAGATCGCACTTGTTCAGCACCAGCAGCACGGGGCACCGCTTCAGCGCGGCGATGGCGGCCATGCGGTCGATCAGATAGGGATCGGTGACCGGAACGGCCGCCGAGGCGATCATCACCAACAGCTCCACGTTGGCGGCACTGGGGCGGGCGAACTCGTTGCGCCGGGGCAGCACCGCGTCGATCCGCCCTTCGCCGCCCGTCTCCGTGATCTCCACCCAGTCGCCTACCAGCGGATGCAGTCCCTCCCTGCGGAATTTCCCTCTGGCGCGGCAGGACACCGTGTCTGAGCCGGTGTTGACGTAATAGAAGCCGCTGAGGGCCTTTTCGATGCGGCCGCGGGTCAACCCTGACCGCCTTCCCCGCCGGTCTCCCCGCCGCTCTCGCCTCCGCCCGGCTGGTCGCCGCCGCCGGGGTTGTCACCGCCGGGATTATCGGGATTGGCTGGCGCTTTCGCCACTCGAATCGTAATCTGACTTCCTTCCACGACCGCTTCACCGGGTTCAATGCTTTGCCCGATCACCGTCCCGGGTGCGGAATCGGACGACTCCACCTCTTCAACAGAAACGTACAAACCGGAATTTTTGATATCATCTTCAGCCGCTTTGCTTGTCCATCCATAATAATTGCGGACTTCGATCGTCTTGGCTCCGCCGCCGACGGTGAATACCACGGTCGTGCCTTCACTCACGGTGTCACCGACGCGCAAGCTCTGCTCGAGGACGGTTTTGCTGCTGTCGGCAGGTACCGAATTATCATAAGCCACATCCACCTTCAGCCCCAGCTGCTCCGCTTGTTTTTGAGCGATCTCCAGCGACTGGTTGGTGAAGTCGATCACCGTGACGGGCTTGAGCTCCTTGCCCTTGCTGATGCGCACGGACACGCTGTCGCCCCGCTTGAGCTGGCTGCCGGCAGTGGGGCTGGTGCCGATGACCAGACCCTGCGCCACCGTGTCGCTGTATTCCTCCACCACCTTGACGTCCAGATCCATGTTCAGGTTGGTCAGCTGCACCTTGGCCTCCTGCAGCCCCATGGAGGCAAGCGTAGGCATGGATGCCGTTTCCTCCTCAGCGCAGATGAACACGCTGATGACCAGATTGCTCTTTCTGGTGCGCCCGGCGGAGGGATCCTGCTCCACGATCTGGCCGGGCTTATATTTGCTGTTGATCCTGGTGCCGACCTGCTCGATGGTGAACACGTCCTTCACGCCCGGCAGATTCATGGCCTGCTCAATGGTATAGCCCACCACGTTGGGCACCTCGTAGGAGTCGGATCTCTCCGTATCGCCGCCCATGCCGCCGAGGATGATCTTGAACAGCACGAAGATCACGACCAGCGCGGCGGCAAAGCCGCCGAGGATGATCGCCATTCTCTTTTTGTCCTGCTGCGTCATGTTCTTCAACCCCGCTTTTTCATTTTTCTGCATGTGGGCCGACGGCCGGTGGGACGGGATGGGCTCGGTGGGCTCATCCACGACCGGCTCATTCAGCTCGGCGCGGATATACTCCATGTCCGTGTTGGGATCCTTGCGGAACCGTTCCAGATCCTCCAGCATGGCGTCGGCCGAGGCGTACCGTTTGTCCGGGTCGGCGTTCATGGCCTTCATGGTGATCAGCTCCAGCCCCTCCGGGATCTCGGGGTTGATCTCCCGGGGCGCCAGAGGAATGGCGCTCAGATGCTGGATTGCCACAGACACGGCGCTGTCGCCCTCAAAGGGCAGGCGGCCGGTCAGCATTTCGTACAGCACCACGCCGGCGGAATAGATGTCGCTGCGCTCATCGGTGCGGTCGCCCCGCGCCTGCTCCGGGGAAATGTAGTGCACGCTGCCCAGCGCCTCCTGCGTCAGCGTCTGCCCTGCGCCGGCAAGGCAGGCAATGCCGAAGTCAGCCACCTTGACGCTGCCGTCGCGCAGCACCATGATGTTCTGCGGCTTGATGTCCCGGTGGATGATGCCCCGGCTGTGTGCGTGAGAAAGGCCGCGCATGATCTGGGTGATGAAATGCAAAGATTCCCGCCAGTCCATCTTGCCCCGCCGCTCCATATACTGCTTGAGGGTGATGCCGTCGATCAGCTCCATCACGATATAGTCCAGCTCGTCGCTCTTGGACACGTCGTACACGGACACGATGTTGGCGTGGGACAGCTGGGCCACGGCCAGCGACTCATCCCGAAAGCGGCGGCGGAACTCCGCGTTCTCCGCCAGATCGCTCTTGAGAATCTTCACTGCCACCAGACGGTTGAGGCGGTGACACTTTGCCTTGTACACGTTGGCCATGCCGCCCCGTCCGATCAGCTCCAGCAGCTCATATCTGTTATCCAGCATTTTGCCGATAAATTGATCCATCTTCAACCTTCCTTTCTCTTACGCGTGCATCAGCAGCACAGCCGTCACGTTGTCCGGCGCACCGCGCCGTATGGCCAGCGCCAAAAGCCGCTGCAGACAGTCGTCCGGCTCGCCGCCGTGGATGATCTCGAACAGCAGCTCCTGATCGGACACCGTGTTCACAAGACCGTCCGAGCACAAAAGCAGGAACTCGCCCTCGCTCCATGAAACACTGAAATGATCCGCCCGCACCTGCTCCTCCGGCCCCAGAGCGCGTGTGATCAGGTTGCGGTTGGGGTGGCGCCGCGCCTCCTGCGGCGTCAGCTCGCCCTTTTCCACCATGTTCTCCACCACGGAGTGATCGTGGCTGATCTGCTCGATGCCGGCGGTCGACACGTGGTAGGCCCGGCTGTCGCCCACGTTGAGCACCTGCAGCGTATCGCCGCAGACCAGCGCTGCCACCAGTGTAGTACCCATCCGTTCGCAGCCCGGATGGTTTTTCGCCTCCGCCCGGATGTCGTCGTTGACGGCGGAAACAGAATAGGCCAGCATTTGCTCCAGCTGGTTTTGCGGCATATCCGGCTTCCAGTTCGCTTCGATCTGCCGGCAGAACGAGTCCACCGCCACGCGGCTGGCGATCTGTCCACCGCTGACGCCGCCCATGCCGTCGCAGACCACCGCCAGCGTACAGCCATCCAGATGCCGGATGGCATAGGCATCCTGATTCTCCGTCCTGACAAGGCCGGTATCAGTGATCCCCCATTCCCTCATGGAATTCGCTCCTCTCTTCCATCGTCTTGCGGCGCAGCTGGCCGCAGGACGCGTCGATATCGCCGCCCAGGCTGCGCCGCACGGTGGCGGTCAGGCCGTGGGATTCCAGTCTTTTTTGAAACGCGGCGATCCGCCTGCTGGGGCGGAACGGGCTTTCCACCACATTGTTCAGCGGGATTAGATTCACGTGCCCCGGCATGCCGTGCAGCCGCCGGGCGATCAGATCCGCCTGCCAGTCGTGGTCGTTCACGCCGTCGATCATGGCGTATTCAAAGGAAATACGGCGCCCCGTCACGGCAAAATAGCGGTGACAGGCGTCAAACAGCTCCTCCACCGGGTATGCGTTGTTCACCGGCATGATGCGGGAGCGGGTCTCTCCGTCCGGCGCATGGAGCGACACGGACAGCGTCAGCTGCAGCCGCAGCTGCGCCAGCTCCAGGATCTTCGGCACGATGCCACAGGTGGAAAGGCTCACGTGGCGCATGCCGATGTTCAGCCCCTCCGGCTCGTTGACGAGCTCCAGAAACCGCAGGACGTTGGCAAGGTTGTCCAGCGGCTCGCCGATGCCCATCAGCACGATGTTGGATATCTCCTCCCCGCTGTCCAGCTGGGTGAACAGCACCTGATCCAGCATTTCCGCCGGCGTCAGATCCCGCACCTTGCCCGCCACGGTGGAGGCACAGAAAGCACAGCCCATCCGGCAGCCCACCTGCGAGGAAATGCACACCGTGTTG
>JAFTBL010000146.1 GCA_017455225.1 Oscillospiraceae bacterium | reverse complement strand
CATCAGGTTGGGGATGACCTCCGCCTCCTCCTCCGTCTCCCGGATGATGGCGATGGCCTTGTCGATGTCCAGCAGGATCCGCTTGAGACCCTGCAGCAGATGCAGCTTTTCCTTCCGCTTTTGCAGCACGTAGTAGATCCGCCGCCGCACGCACTCGGTGCGCCAGGCGATCCACTCGTCCAGGATCTCCCGCACGCCCATCACCTTGGGCATGCCGGCGATGAGGATGTTGAAATTGCAGCTGTAGGTATCCTCCAGCGGGGTGAGCTTGAATAGCTTGGTCATCAGCTTGTCCGGGTCGGTGCCCCGCTTGAGGTCGATGGTCAGCTTCAGTCCGCTCAGGTCGCTCTCGTCCCGGAAATCGCCCAGCTCCCGCAGCTTGCCGGCCTTCACCAGCTCCGCCACCTTGTCGATGATGGCCTCGATGGAGGTGGAGTAGGGGATCTCGTAGATCTCGATCAGATTTTCCTTCTTGTCGTAGCGGTACTTGGCCCGCAGGCGCACGCCGCCCCGGCCGGTCTCATAGATCTGCCGCAGCTCCGCCTCGTTCAGCAGCAGCTGCCCGCCGGTGGGGAAATCCGGCGCCAGCAGCGTGGTAGATACGTCGTGCTGCGGATTTTTCAGCAGCGCCACGGTGGTGTCGCACACCTCACCGAGATTGAAGCCGCAGATCTGGCTGGCCATGCCCACGGCAATGCCCAGATTGGCGCTTACCAGCACGTTGGGGAAGGTGGTGGGCAGCAGCGTGGGCTCGGTGGTGGAGTTGTCGTAGTTGGGCATGAAGTCCACGGCGTCGCTGTCCAGATCCCGGAACAGCTCGGCGCACACCGGCGCCAGCTTTGCCTCGGTGTAGCGGCTGGCGGCGTAGGCCATGTCGCGGGAGTAGACCTTGCCGAAGTTGCCCTTGCTGTCCACAAAGGGCAGCAGCAGCGCCTCGTGCCCCCGTGAAAGACGAACCATGGTGTCGTAAATGGCGGCGTCGCCGTGGGGGTTCAAGCGCATGGTCTGACCCACGATGTTGGCGGATTTCGTGCGCGCACCGGTCAGCAGGCCCATCTTGTACATGGTATACAGGAGCTTGCGGTGGGAGGGCTTGAACCCGTCAATCTCCGGGATGGCGCGGCTGACGATCACACTCATGGCGTAGGGCATGAAGTTGCTGTCCAGCGTTTCGGTGATCACCTGATCCACCACGGCGCCCCGCAGTCCCATCACGTTGGGATTGTCCACGTGGCGCACCGGCTTGTCGTCTTGTTTTTTCTTTGCCATAGGAACGGCGTCCTTTCTTGGTGAATTGAGCGGGAGTTATTCTGCGCGGTGAACGTACAGGCGGCTGGGCTCCGTTTCGCCGTCGCTGTATACAGAGCACAGGAACGACCAGCCGTAACGCTCGTAGAAGGAGGTGTGATCCGTCACCAGATACAGGGTGTCAATGCCCAGAGCCTTCATATCGGCGCAGACGCGGCGCAGCAGGGCGCCGGCCACGCCCCGGCCGCGGCAGTCCGGCTCCGTATAAACGGCGCAAACGTTGGGGGAAAGATCCTTCCTGTTGTGGAAGTCGTTTTCGATCACGCCCAGGCCGCCGATGATCCGGCCGCCCTCCACCGCCAGATACCACCGGGGCACGGGCGATTCCGTCCGGAGGCACTCGGCCATGCTTTCCCGGTAGGCCGACAGCGGGACGCTCCATTTTTCATGAAACCAGCAGGCCGCCCGATCCCGCATGTCCGGGTGATCCCGCAGGGATAAGATCTCATACATCACGGCACGCTCAGCTCACGTCGATCATGTCCATGTATTTATAGCCGTTTTCGGCGATATAGTCCTTGCGGCCGGCCAGATTGTCGCCCAGCAGCAGGTCGAAGACACGCTCCATCTCCTCCACGTCGTCCGGCAGCACCTTGATGAGCCGCCGGGTGGCGGGGTTCATGGTGGTCATCCACATCATCTCCGGGTCGTTCTCGCCCAGCCCCTTGCTGCGCTGGACGGCGACCTTTTTGCCCTCCAGCTCCCGCAGCACGTCCGCCTTCTCCTTTTCGGAGTAGGCGAACCACGTTTTTTCCTTATACGTGATCTCGAAAAGGGGCGTTTCTGCGATGTAGACGTAGCCCTCCCGGATCAGCGTGGGGCACAGGCGGTAGAGCATGGTCAAAATCAGCGTGCGGATCTGGAAGCCGTCCACGTCGCCGTCGGTGCAGATGATCACCTTGTTCCAGCGCAGGTTGCGCAGGTCGAAGCGGTTCAGCTCCTTCACCGTCTTCCCCTGCACCTCCACGCCGCAGCCCAGCACCTTGATGAGGTCGGTGATGATCTCGCTTTTGAAGATGCGGGTGTAGTCCGCCTTCAGGCAGTTGAGGATCTTGCCCCGGACGGGCATCAGACCCTGAAACTCCGCGTCCCGGCTCTGTTTGCAGGCGCCCAGCGCGCTGTCGCCCTCCACGATGTAGATCTCCCGCCGGTCCACGTCCTTGGTGCGGCAGTCCACAAACTTGGCCACCCGGTTGGCGATGTCGATCTTCTCGGTCAGCTTTTTCTTTTCGTTGACCCGGGTGCGCTCCGCGGTTTCGCGGCTGCGCTTGTTGATGAGCACCTGAGCGGCGATCTTCTCCGCCGCGTCGCGGTTTTCGATGAAATAGACCTCCAGACGGCTGCGCAGGAAATCCGCCATGGCGTCCTGTATGCCCTTGTTGGTGATGGCGTACTTGGTCTGGTTGGCGTAGCTGGCCCGGGTGGAGAAGTTGTTGGAGATCAGCACCAGACAGTCCTGCACGTCGGCGTAGGTGATCTTCGCCTCATTTTTCTGGTACTTGCCGTTGTCCTTGAGATATTTGTCGATGGCGGCGGTGAGGGCAAGACGGGTGGCCTTCTCCGGCGCGCCGCCCTCCCGCAGGAAGCTGGAGTTGTGATAGTGCTCGCACAGCGCCACGCGGTTGGAAAAGCACAGCGCCACGCTCAGGCGCACCTTATAGTCCGGCTGATCCGCCCGGTCCCGGCAGCGGCGCTCCGCCTCCCAGAACACCGGCTCGGTCAGCGCCTGATCGCCCACCAGCTCTGTGATGTAGTCCTGCAGGCCGTTTTCGTAGAGAAAGTCCTCGGACTCGAATTTGCCGGGGGCGGTCTCGCTGCGCAGACGGAACACCACACCGGCGTTTACCACGGCCTGGTGCTTCATCACGTCCCGGAAATACTCCACCGGGATGTCGATATCGGTGAACACCTCCAGATCCGGAAGCCAGCGGATGGTGGTGCCGGTGCGCTTTTTGCCGCCGGTCAGCTCGCTCTTTTCCAGCTGGCCCACGATCTCGCCCCGCTCGAAATGCAGGCGGTACTCCATGCCCTCGCGCCACACGGTCACGTCCATGTAGCGGGAGGAGTACTGGGTGGCGCAGGAGCCGAGACCGTTCAAGCCCAGTGAAAACTCGTAGTTCTCACTGCTCTCATTGTCGTACTTGCCGCCGGCATACAGCTCGCAGAACACCAGCTCCCAGTTGTACCGGCCCTCCTTCTCGTTCCAGTCCACGGGGCAGCCGCGGCCCTGATCCTCCACCTGAATGGAATGATCCAGATACCGGGTCACGGTGATGAGCTTGCCATAGCCGCCGCGAGCTTCGTCGATGGAGTTGGAGAGGATCTCGAACACCGCGTGCTCACAGCCGTCCAGCCCGTCGGAGCCGAAGATCACCGCCGGGCGCTTGCGCACCCGGTCCGCGCCCTTCAGACTGGAGATGCTTTCGTTGTCGTAGGTATTTTTTCTGGCCATATCAACGCCTGATCCCTTCCGCCCGCCGACTGCGGCAGGCGTATTTCCATAATCCTGTATATTTTATAATATTTTTTCCGTTCTGGCAAGTACAAGCGTTTTGCCGACGCGGAGCTTTGGATTTTGAGAGAAAGATTTTGCTTGTGGTGCGGCCTTATATATGGTACAATTTATGCTTGCAGTATTGCACATTTTGCAGGGAGGAAACGCAGACGTGGGCGTACACGACGGGCACCGCGCCAGACGGCGCGCACTATTTGAAAAGAGAGGACTTTCCGGCTTCGCCGACCACGAGGTGCTGGAGCTGATCCTCTACTACGCCATCCCGCGGCGGGATACCAATGAGCTGGCCCACGCGCTGATCGGCCGATTCGGCTCGCTGGAGAACGTGCTGACGGCCGACCGGGAGGAGCTTGCCGCGGTCAAGGGGCTGGGCCCCAATTCCGCCGCGCTGCTGACGCTGTTCGAGGCGGTGAGGCAACGGCTGGACGAGCCGGAGCTGCCGGAGGAGATCGTGAACTGCGTGGAGGACGTGGGGGATTATTTTCTGAAGCTGCTGTGCCGGAAGCGGCAGGAGATGTTCTACCTTTTGTGCGTGGACGCCAAGGGCAAGGTGCAGGGCTGCCACCTGCTGTCACAGGGCAGCGGCAACATGACGCAGGTCAGCGTGAGACAGGTGGTGGAGCGCGTGGTGCATACCAACTGCGACGGCGTGTTTCTGGCCCACAACCACCCCAGCGGCATGGCGCTGCCCTCCGGCGAGGATCTGCAGATGACCCGGCTTCTGGGTCAGATGCTGAACACCATGGGTGTGCGATTGCTGGATCACATCATCGTGGCGGATGGGGACTACGTGTCCATGGCACAAAGCGGATATTTGCTGAAATGAGGAGCGTGTGATGCCGGAGTTCAAGGTCGTATCGGAATATCAGCCTGCGGGCGACCAGCCGCAGGCCATCGAAAAACTGGCCGAGGGCGTGGAGAACGGCCTGCGGGAGCAGGTGCTGATGGGCGTGACCGGATCGGGCAAGACCTTTACCATGGCCAAGGTCATCGAAAAGCTGCAGCGTCCCACGCTGGTGCTTGCCCACAACAAGACGCTGGCAGCCCAGCTTTGCGAGGAGTTCCGGGAGTTTTTCCCCCACAACGCGGTGGAGTATTTCGTGTCGTATTACGACTACTATCAGCCGGAGGCCTACATCCCCCACACCGACACGTATATTGAAAAGGACGCCTCTACCAACGAGGAGATCGACCGCCTGCGGCTGAGCGCCACCTGCTCGCTGCTGGAGCGGCGGGACGTGATCGTGGTGTCGTCGGTCAGCTGTATCTACGGGCTGGGCGAGCCGGACGATTTTGCCAGGATGATGATCTCCCTGCGGGTGGGGCAGACCATGGAGCGGGACGAGCTGCTGCGCCGGCTGGTGGAGGATCGCTACGAGCGGAACGACGTGGCTTTTGAGCGCAATGTGTTCCGCGTCCGGGGCGACACGGTGGAGCTGTACCCCGCCTATTACAAGGATCGCGCCGTGCGCGTGGAGTTTTTCGGGGATGAGATCGACCGCATCACCGAGTTCCACCCCGTCACAGGCGCCGCCATCAAGACCCTCAACCACGTGGCCGTGTACCCCGCCAGCCACTACGTGACCCCCCGGGACAAGATGGAGGCGGCGCTGGTGGAGATCCGGCGGGAGCTGGAGGAGCAGGTCAAGGTCTTTCAGGAGCAGGACAAGCTGATCGAGGCACAGCGGATCCGACAGCGGACGGAGTACGACATGGAAATGATGCAGGAGCTGGGCTACTGCTCCGGCATCGAGAACTATTCCCGCGTTATCGGCCAGCGGCCCGCCGGGTCGCCGCCCATGACGCTGCTGGACTTTTTCCCGGAGGACTTCGTGCTGTTTGTGGACGAGAGCCACGTGACGCTGCCGCAGGTGCGGGCCATGTACAACGGCGACCACGCCCGCAAGCAGAGTCTGGTGGACTATGGCTTCCGCCTGCCCTGTGCCTTCGACAACCGCCCGCTGCGGTTTGAGGAGTTCGAGCAGCGGTTTTCCCAGGCCATCTACGTGTCCGCCACCCCCGGCGAGTACGAACGTGCCCACGCCGATCAGGTGGTGGAGCAGGTGATCCGCCCCACGGGACTGCTGGATCCCCGGGTGGAGGTGCGGGGCGTGACCGGGCAGATCGACGATCTGACGGAGGAGATCCGCGCCCGCGCCGGGAGGAACGAGCGGGTGCTGGTGACCACGCTGACCAAGCGCATGGCGGAGGATCTGACGGAGCATTTCCGCGCCGGAGGCATCCGGGTGCGCTATATGCACTCCGACGTGGCGGCGCTGGAGCGGATGGAGATCATCCGCGACCTGCGGCTGGGCGAGTTCGACGTGCTGGTGGGCATCAACCTGCTGCGGGAGGGACTGGACCTGCCGGAGGTGTCGCTGGTGGCGATCCTGGACGCGGACAAGGAGGGCTTT
>JAFTBL010000145.1 GCA_017455225.1 Oscillospiraceae bacterium | reverse complement strand
TTCTTGGTGCGCTCGTTGAACTCCTTGGTGAACGCGGCGATGTTGATGCCGTGCTGACCCAGAGCCGGGCCGACGGGGGGTGCGGGGGTCGCTTTTGCCGCAGGGATCTGCAGCTTGACATAACCAACTACTTTCTGTGCCATGAAAGGCACCTCCTTTTTCTAAATGTGGTAGCGATCCGGTGAGGAGCCGGAATCGCTCTTGGCGGGACGCTTGCGCGTCTCTCCCACGTACGCCGGGGCTCTGTGGCTCCGGCAGGCATCCCGGCGGATGCCCCTCAGTCCTGTACGACCTCTACCTGGTCCAGCTCCAGCTCCACCGGGGTCTCCCGGCCGAACATGGATACCACCACGCGGACCTTGTTCTTCTCCGGCTCGATCTCCTCGACCACGCCCTTGAAGGAGGTCAGCGGCCCGTCGGTGATCTTGACGGTGTCGCCCACGTGATAGAGCACGACGATCTCGTGCTTTTCCATGCCCAGCGCCGCCACCTCGTCCTCCGTCAGGGGGATGGCCTTGTTGGCAGAGCCCACAAAGCCGGTGACGCCGCGGATGTTGCGGATCAGGTGCCAGGTATCGTCCGTCAGCACCATTTTGATGAGCACGTAGCCCGGAAATACCTTGCGCTCCACTTCCTTCATGGTGCCGCTCTCGGTCACTTCCGTCACCGTTTCCATGGGGATCTCGGTCTTGAGCACCATGTCGTGCAGATTGCGGTTGTCCACCGCCTTCTCCACGGCGGCCTTCACCGCGTTCTCATACCCGGAATAGGTGTGTACTACGTACCATTTTGCGTTTTCAGCCATGATCTTCCCTCATCAGGCGAACAGGCCGATCAACGTGTTGACCGCCAGCACCGCCACGTAGTCAAAGATCCAGATCACAGCGCCCACCAGCAGCGAGCAAAGCAGCACCGTGCCGGTATTCTTGGCGGTGGTCTTGGCGTCGGGCCATACGACCTTCTTCAGTTCGCTTCTCATTTCCCGCAGCCACTTGCCGCGGTCTTTTCTGACCTTCTTCTCTTCAGCCATCTTGCATCGTCCTCCCGCTTACTTGGTCTCGCTGTGAACCGTATGCTTCCTGCAGAAGGGGCAATACTTGTTCAGCTCAAGCTTGTCCGGGGTATTCTTCTTGTTCTTCATCGTGTTGTAGTTCCTCTGCTTGCATTCGTTGCATCTCAGAGTGATTTTCACGCGCATGTAACGGCACCTCCTTATTAGATTTAGGCGCTCCGGCGCGGAGCGCCCGCTGCCTCCCTGCTCTGTGGCGCCTTTTGCCCGCCCGAAGCGAAAAAAGCGCGCAAAAAGAAAACACCCACTCACAGGTAATTGCGATTGTAGCACAGTTTTCCTGCCCGGTCAACCACTTTTTTTGCATTTTTCAGGAAATTTTCCTTCTCCTTCTCCCCGGCAGTTGCGCGCCGGGGGAAAATCGTGTATGATGAAGGTGATTACGGCACACAGGAGGCATCCCATGAAGATCATGGCCATCGATTACGGCGACGCCCACACCGGCGTGGCGGTGTCCGACCCCACGCTGACGCTGACCGGCTTCACCACGGTGATCCACAGCCGCCGGGAGGAAACGGTGCTGCAGGAGCTGGACGGGCTGATTGCCGCCCACGGCGTGACCGAGCTGGTGCTGGGCTATCCCCGGAACATGGACGGCACGCTGGGCCCCCGGGCGGAAAAGTGCGCCGCCCTGGGGGAAACACTGCGCCGGCGCACGGGTCTGCCCGTGGCGCTGTGGGACGAACGGCGCAGCACCGTGGAGGCGCACCAGATCCTATATAATAACGGTAAAAACGGACGGGAGCGGAAAAAGGTGGTGGACGCGGTGGCGGCCAGCCTGATGCTGGAGGGCTACCTGACCCGGAAACGACTGGAGGCGCAGTCATGACCGTATGCGTCGTGGGCGGCGGCGCCGCCGGCATGGCCGCCGCCATCACCGCGGCGGAGCAGGGCCGCCGGGTCACGCTGCTGGAGCGGCAGAGCCGGGTGGGGCGCAAGCTGCTGTCCACCGGCAACGGCCGGTGCAATCTGACCAACCGCGCCGCCGTGCCCGGCAGACACTACCATGGAGCGGACGGCGCATTCTGCGGCCCGGCGCTGACGGACTTCGGCGTGGAGGATACGCTGGCATGGTTCCGCCGGTTGGGTCTTTTGACCGCGGAGGAGCCGGACGGACGGTTCTATCCCCGCAGCAACATGGCCTCCAGCGTACTGGATGTGCTGCGTTTTGCGCTGCAGCAGCGGTCGATCACGGTGGTCACCGGCTGCACAGTGCAGGAACTTTCTGTAAAGGAACATCACTTTACAATCACTGCGGATACAGGGATCTATCACGCCGACGCCGTGATCCTGGCCGCCGGAGGCGCCGCCGGCGCCAAGGTGGGCGGCACCATGGACGGCTACCGTCTGGCGCAGCAGCTGGGGCACCGGCGCACCGAGCTGTTCCCGGCGCTGGTGCAGTTGAAGACCGACCCCACCTATCCCCGCTCCCTCAAGGGCGTGAAGGCGGAGGCGGCGCTGACTCTCCGGCGGCAGGACGGGTACCTTGCCGCCACGGCTGGCGAGGTGCTTTTCACCGAGTACGGCGTCAGCGGCCCGGCGGTATTCGACCTGTCCCGGGCCATGGCCGGCGCGGAGCGGGCGGAGCTGACGCTGGATCTTCTGCCGGAGCTGACGGAGGAGGAAACGCTCCTTTGGCTCACGGCGCGGCAGGAAGCCATGGCCGGGCAGGAAGCCCAGTCCCTGCTCAGCGGCGCGCTGCACCCCCGGCTGGGGCAGGTGGTATGCAAGGCGTGCGGCTTTACAGCCCAAGCGGCACAGTCGCTGGCGGAGCAAGACCTGCGGCATATCGCCCGGACGGTGCACCGGTTCACCCTGCCGGTCACCGGCACCTGCGGCTTCGATCAGGCGCAGGTCACCGCCGGCGGGCTGAGGACGGACGACTTTGACCCGGCCACGCTGCAAAGCCGCCTTGTGCCCGGGTTTTACGCCTGCGGCGAGGTGCTGGACGTGGACGGCGACTGCGGCGGCTTCAACCTCCAATGGGCGTGGAGCAGCGGGCGGCTGGCGGGACGGCTGCTGTGACGACTGCTGTGACGGCTGCAGTAACGAAAAAACGACCTCCGGATCGCTTCTGCGGCGACCCGGAGGCTTTCTTTTGTCCGCGATCCGGCCGTTACTCTCTCGTCCGCCGGTTGATGAACTCCGCCCGGAGCTTGGAATAGAGGATGGTCTGGCTGCTGTAGAGCCCGCAGTAGCCGGAGAGCAGATAGCTGACGGCGCAGGCAAGGGCAAAATACGGCAGCCCCACGCCGCCGAACAGCTCCACGCTCAAGAAGACGGAGGCCAGCGGGCAGTTCACCGCGCCGCAGAATACCGCCACCAGACCCACGGCGGCGCCGAAGGCGGCGGGCAGGCCCAGCAGCGACCCGGCCACGCAGCCGAAGGCGGCGCCCACGAAGAAGGAGGGCACCACCTCGCCGCCCTTGAACCCCACGCCGATGGTGAGGGCGGTGAAAACGATCTTCAAAAGCCACGCCCAAGGCACGGCCTCCCCCGCCAGCGCCCGGCCGATGACCTCCATGCCGGCGCCGTTGTAATCGCCGCCGGTCAGCAGCGTCAGGCCCACCAGCACCGCGCCGCCCAGCGCGATGCGCAGCCACGGATCCTTCACAAGGTGCTCGGCGCCGTGCTCGGCGGCGTGGAGCGTCTTGACGAACAGGATGCTCACCAGTGCGCACAGCACCGACAGCGCCGCCACCTGCAAAAGCGGCAGCGCCGCCGTTTCCGGCGCGGACACGGTGAACCGGGTGGGCTCCACTCCCATGAGCCGGGACACGGCATAACCCGTCAGCGAGGCGGTGATGCAGGGCAGCAGCCCCGCGTAGTACAAAACGCCCACGGAGATGACCTCCAGCGCAAACACGGTGGCGGTCAGCGGCGTGCCGAACAGGGCGGCGAACACCCCGCTCATGCCGCACAGCGTGGCAAGGGGCAGCTCCTTCTCCCCCAGGCGCAGCAGCCGCCCGGTCTCGTTGCCGATGCCGCCGCCGATCTGCAGCGCGGCGCCTTCGCGCCCGGCGCTGCCGCCCACCAGATGGGTGATGACCGTGGCCAGAAAGATCACCGGCACCAGCAGCACCGGCACGTCCTTGCCGAAATGCACCGACTCGATCACCGCGTTGGTGCCCTTGCCCTCGGTTTTTGTCAGCTTGTAAAGCGCCACGATGGCCAGTCCGCCCACCGGCGCCAGCCACGCGATCCACGGGTGCTGACCCCGCAGCGCCGTGGCGTAGTCCACGCCCAGATGGAACGCCGAGCCCACCGCGCCGCCGACGCCGCCGATCAGCACACCCACGGCCGCCCATTTCACCAGCGCCGCCAGATACTGCCGGGTGGCCTGCCAGCCGGATCGAAGGATCTCTTTCATCTCTCAACCGCCTTTCGTTCTCTGCCCGTTATATCACTTTGCCGCAGCCGTGTCAAATCCGGCGGAAAAAACAGGGCGCAGAAGCGCCCTTTCCGGCAAATTATGGTTGATAAAACAGGGAAAATGCCCTATACTATAAGATGCAAAAAACCTGCCGACCCGCTCCGCGGGCGCACGAGCAGAACAGGAGGCGCAAAGGATGAAATACGACCGCAGCTTTAACTTTTCCGCAGGCCCGGCCATGATGCCGGAGTGCGTTCTGGAAGAGATCCGGGACGAGATGATGAACTACCGCGGCAGCGGCATGTGCGTGATGGAGATGAGCCACCGCTCCAAAGTGTTCCAGCAGATCGTGGACGAGGGGGAGGCCGACCTGCGGGAGCTGATGGGCATTCCCGACAACTACAAGGTGCTGTTCGTGCAGGGCGGCGGCACGCTGCAGTTCGCCATGGTGCCTATGAACCTGATGAAAAACGGCAAGGCCGTGTATATCGAGACCGGCGCTTGGAGCAAAAAGGCCATCGCCGAGGCGAAAAAGTACGGCGAGGTGATCGTGGCCGCCTCCTCCAAGGACAAGAACTTCTCCTACGTGCCGGACTGCTCCGATCTGGAGATCCCGGCGGACGCGGACTACGTGTATATCTGCGAGAACGAGACGATCCACGGCGTGACGTGGAACACCCTGCCCGATACCAAGGGGCACGTGCTGGTGTCCGACCAGAGCTCCATGGTCCTCAGCCGGCCCTGCAACGTGGCCGACTACGGTCTCATCTGGGCCGGCGTGCAGAAGAACGTGGGCCCCGCCGGCATGGCCGTGGTCATCATCCGGGAGGATCTTCTCCGGGACGACCTGCCCCAGTGGGTGCCCACCTATCTCAGCTACAAGACCCACGCGGACGCCGGCTCCCTTTATAACACGCCCAACTGCTGGGCCATCTACTGCTGCGGCAAGGTGTTCAAGTATCTCAAGAGCATCGGCGGTCTTTCCGAAATGCAAAAGCGCAACGAGGAGAAGGCGAAGATCCTCTACGATTTTCTGGACGGCTCCGCCCTGTTCCGGGGCGCGGTGGTGCCGGAGGATCGCAGCGTGATGAACGTGCCCTTCGTCACCGGCGACGCGGACACCGACGCGGCCGTGGTGGCCGCCGCCAAGGCCGCGGGGTTTGATAACCTGAAGGGGCACAAGAGCGTGGGTGGACTGCGGGCCAGCATCTACAACGCCATGCCCAGAGAGGGCGTGGAGGCGCTGGTAGCGTTTTTGCGACAGTTTGAAGCGGAGCACCGGTGAGAAAGGAGCGGACGGCAATGCGGATTCTGGTAACTGACGGTATGGACAAGACCGCCATGGCGCAGCTGCGGGAGCTGGGTCACGAGGTGGTGGAGCAATTCTACGAGCCCGAGGCGCTGGGCGCGG
>JAFTBL010000144.1 GCA_017455225.1 Oscillospiraceae bacterium | reverse complement strand
TTACTGCTGCTGATGTGAAGACCCTGCGCGAGATGACCGGCGTGGGCATGATGGACTGCAAGAAGGCGCTGACCGAGACGGACGGCGACATGGACAAGGCGGTGGAGTACCTGCGTGAAAAGGGCCTTGCCAAGGCTGCCAAGAAGGCCGGCCGCAGCGCCGCCGCGGGTATGTCCTACGCCCTGTGCGAGAACGGCGTGGGCGCTGTGGTGGAGGTCAACTGCGAGACCGACTTCTGCGCCAAGAGCGATGCGTTTGTGGCCTTTGTGAAGGACGTGGCCAAGGCCGTTGTAGACAACGATCCCGCCGACGTGGACGCGCTGCTGGCCAGCAAGTATCCCGGCTCCGATCTGACCGTTTCCGAGACTCTGCCGGAAAAGGTCATGTCCATCGGTGAAAACCTGCAGATCCGCCGCTTTGTCCGTTACAGCGACAACACCAGCGTGGGTTACATCCATGCCGGCGGCAAGATCGGCGTGATGGTGAATCTGGCGGTCGAGGGCGGCGTGGACGCCACCGAGATCGGCAAGAACGTGGCCATGCAGATCGCCGCGCTGAATCCTCGCTTCTGGGACAAGTCCGACGTCAGCGATGAGGTGCTGGCCGAGGAGAAGAAGGTTGCTCTGGCTCTGATGGACACCGACCCCAAGATGGCCGGCAAGCCCCAGCAGGTCAAGGAAAAGATCGTCATGGGCAAGATGAACAAGCTCTACGAGGAGAACTGCCTGCTGCAGCAGGAGTTCGTCCGCGGCGACATCTTCACCGGCACGGTGGAGAACTACATCGCCGACGCCGCCAAGAAGCTGGGCGGCAGCGTGAAGTTCGTCAAGGCCGTCCGCTTCATGACCGGTGAGGGCATCGAGAAGAAGCAGGAGGACTTCGCCGCCGAGGTGGCTGCCCAGATGAACATGGGCAAATGATCCCCAAAACGCAAACGTTGAAAGAGCGCCGTCCCCACCGGGGCGGCGCTCTTTTGCGCACAAAAAACGGGAACAGCCCGTCCGGACTGCTCCCGCTTCGCTTATGCCTGAGGCGTATTTTTGGCCTTTTTCCGTTTTCCGCGGCGGATCAGGCAGATCACGACCGCCGCCGCCACTGCCAGCAGGATCAGCCACAGCCAGATGTAAGCCAGCCACACAAGAATCCCCTCGAAGAATTCGCCTACACTCTGCGCCCCGCCGGCCAATGCCGTGCTCAGCCGCTGGCCCAGCGTCAGGGGCGCTTCGCCGGTGCCGCTGATGCGGTACACCTCATCCAGAGCCACGGACACGGTGGCAAAGTCCACCAGCCGGTCATAGCTGCGCAGCGTGCCGGAGAGGGAGTCGATGACCTGCTCCGTCTCGGAGATGGCGTCCTCCAGCGTGATGATGTCGGTCAGATCCTCTGCCTTGGCCAGCAGCTCCTGCAGCCGCGCCAGCTTCGTTTTGGCGGTGGAGAGCCGGGACTCCACGTCGTAATACGCCTCGCTGACGTTTTCCTGCGTGCTGTTGCGCTGCACCGTGTGGCACACGCTGCCCAGCTCGTTGGTGAAGGGCTCGAAGGAGCCCGCCGGCACCCGGATGGTGTAGCGGGCGTAGCGATAGCCGCTGCCGTAACTGGAAACGGTTTGCTCCTCGTAGTAGCCGCCGTATTTTTTCACAAGATCGGCAATGTCCTGCTGCGCCTTGTCAAAATCCAGCGTCTCCAGATCCAGCGAGGCCTTATAGATCATCTTGGTGCCGTCGGTCACAGCGTCGGAGGTGAACTCCACACCGCCGTCATCCCAGCCGGCGATGGAATCTTGCGGGGCGCTTTCATTGGCCGCCTTATCGATCTCGGAGTAATACCCGCCGATGGCGCCGCCGCAGGCCGTCAGCGTCAAAGCCGTCAGCACCGCCAGAGCACATGCAAGAAAACGTTTCATCATGCAGCCGTCCTTTCTTTTAAAAAATCGAAGCGGGGATGACACAAAGGTCATCCCCGTTATTTTATCACAGGTCGCATTATTTGTCACGGAAAAAGATGCGGTACATGCCGCCCACACACAGGACACCTATCACGACCGCCAGAAAGACGACCATATAAGACAGAGCCAGACCTTGCTGGGTGGGGAGGAAGAACGCAACCAGAGCCATCAGAAGGCACAGCGCGCTCAAAGCGCCGATCAACAGCTTCATGTTTTTCATACGGGCTGCTCCTTTCCATCGGTGGTGCTATTTCTCTTTCTGATGCTACCATACCACAATATGCAGTGGAAAGCGTTTCAATTCAGCAACAGGTCAGTTACAAAAAGAGAAAAGACGGTAACAAACGGTTACAGCAGGCCGTGAAAGTTTTGATGCAAGAATTTGCAATGCGTCTTGTATTCGACGCGGAAATTTGTTATACTATTACGGAATATAAATTGGTTTCATAGGCGGTATTTCCGCCCGGGAGCGTTTACCGTGAACTACTTGACAAATCTCTGGCAGGCGCTGGATCTGCACTCGCTGCTGGATCTGGTGCTGCGTCTTGTTTCCGTATTGCTGTGTCTGTGCGTGCACGAGCTGTGCCATGCGCTGTGCGCCTACGCTTTGGGCGATCCCACCGCCAAGCTGCAGCACCGGCTGAGTCTGAATCCGCTGCGGCACATCGACTGGTTCGGCTTTGCCATGCTGGCGGTGGCGGGCTTCGGCTGGGCCAAGCCCGTGCCGGTCAACCCCGGCTACTTCAAGCGGCCGAAGCTGGGCATGGCGCTGACGGCGTTGGCGGGGCCGGTTTCCAATCTGCTGCTGGCGTTTTTGCTGCTGGTGGGCACCCGCCTTCTCTGGGACGTGTCGCTGGATGCGGTGACGTCGTTTTTGCTGGATACGGCGCTCCTGTCCACCGGATTGGGCCTTTTCAATCTGCTGCCCATCCCGCCGCTGGACGGCTCCAAGGTGCTGTTTGCCCTGCTGCCGGACCGGCAGTACCGATGGCTGATGCGTTATGAGCGCGTGGGCATGGTGGTGCTGCTGGTACTGGTGGCAGCAGGCGTGGGCAGCAGCGTGCTGAACAAGGCGATCTATGCCGTATTTTTGTTTATGGGCCGGCTGGCCGGCCTTTGAGCGCGAGGGGGTGAGACGTTGGACAATCCGATTTTCAAGCTGGAAAAGTGGTGCAGGGCAAGGGCGACGAGGCCATGCAGGACTTTGAAGGCCCGCTGGATCTGATTTTGTTCCTGCTGAGCAAAAACAAGATCGAAATACAGGATATCCCCATCGCGCTGATCCTGGATCAATACCTCGCCTATCTGGAACAGCGCCAGCAGATGGATCTGGAGGTGGCCAGCGAATTCATCACCATGGCCGCCCATCTGATGTACATCAAGACCCGGATGCTCCTTTCGCTGGAGGATGAGGAAGCGCAAAGCGAGATGGACGCCCTGATCAAATCGCTGGAGGAGCGCAAGCGGGATGAGATCTATCTCAAGATCAAGCTGCTGACCGAGCGGATGGGTCCCATGGGGGAGTTCGGCCGCAACATCATGACCAAGAACCCGGAGCCCATGCAGCGGGGCAAGATCTACGAGTACGATCAGGAGCAGGCAGATCTGATCCTCGCCATGCAGGACGTGCTGGAGCGGCATAACGGCCAGATGGAGGCGCCGTCGCTGGCGCCCTTTGAGGAGATCGTCCGCCGCGAGCCCTATTCGGTGGAGCGCAAGGCGCGGGAGCTTTGGCAGCGGCTGAAGACCGGCGGCATCACCCGATTCCTGCTTTTGTTCAAGGGCAGCCGCACCCGCAGCGAGCTGGTGGCCACCTTCGTGGCGGTGCTGGAGCTGTGCCGCAGCCGCGCCATCCGTCTGGTCGGCTCCGCTACGGACTGCACGGTCAGCTGCGACGGAGAGCTGCCGGATGAACTGAATTTTGAGTAAAAGAGAGAATACTATGGACAATCTGGAGATGAAAGAGATCGAGTCCGCCATCGAGGGGATATTGTTTGCCTCCGGCGAGCCGGTGCATGTGGATCGCATCTGCGTGGCACTGGAGCTGGATCGCCCCACCGTGGAGCTGGTGCTGCAGAAGCTGGCGGATCACTACAGCTACGACCGCCGCGGCGTGCGTCTTTTGCGGATGGATGAGAACTATCAGCTGTGCTCGGCCCCGGACTACGCCGACTATATCCGCAAGGCGTTTGAGATCCGCAAGCCCGCCAAGCTGAGCCAGCCTGCGCTGGAGGTGCTGACCATCATCGCCTACTATCAGCCCACCACCCGCACCTACGTGGATCAGATCCGCGGCGTGGACAGCTCCTATACCGTGGGACTGCTGCTGGAGCGGCATCTCATTGAGGAGTGCGGGCGGCTGCAGGTGCCGGGCAGGCCCCGTCTGTACCGCACCACCAAGGCGTTTTTGCGGGCGTTCCATCTGAATTCGCTGGATGAGCTGCCGGAGATGCCGGGTCTGGAGACCGACGGGCAGATGCGGCTGAACGAGGACGGCGCCGTGGTGGAGGATCTGCCCTTGAGCGAGCGTTCCGGCGAGAAGGACGATCTGTTCCTGAACGAGCTTTCCGGCGAAGTGGAGGAATGAGCCGCGCCGGGGAAAGGGGGGCTGCGCTTGGTTTGGCTGTGGATATTGGGCGCCGTGGCGCTGTTGCTGCTGGCGCTGGCGCTGCTCCCGCTGGGCGTGCGCGCCTCCTACGACGGGGAGCTGCGTCTTGCGCTGCGGATCGGGCCCGTTGAGCGCGTGCTGATCCCGGCGCCGGAGAAAACGAAGCCCACCGCCGAGGCGGCAAAGCAGGACGAAAAAAAAGAGAAAAAGAAGAAGGAAGTGCATATCAGCGCCCGGCAGATTCGCCAAGGGCTTCCCACGCTGTGGGCGGCGCTGAAGAAGGCGCTGCACCGCACCCGGCGGCGCTTGCGCCTGTATCCGGTGGAGCTGAGCGTTACCTTCGGCGGCGAGGATCCCGCCTCGGTGGCGCAGACCTACGGCTGGGCGGAAACCGCCATGTGGACGGTGATGCCACAGCTGGAACGGCTGACGCGGATGCCGGATCCCCACGTCCATCTGGGCGTGGACTACAACGCCGCGGCCACCGTGTTTTCCGGCCGGGCGGGCGCGACGCTCCGTCTGGGCGATCTGGTGGTGATCGTGTTGACCTTCGGCATACCGGCACTGCGCTGGTATCTGTCCGTTACCAAGGAGAATGCTGCCAAAGAGCAGGAACCGGCGCCGCAGGCGCCCCATAGGGAAGGAGAATGACCATGGAAAAGAATGAGAAGAACAGCACCCTGCAGGAGCTGATGGACCTGTCCATGAGCAAGATCCGCACGATGGTGGATTCCAACACCATCATCGGCGAGCCCATCGTTACCCCCGACGGCGTGACATTGATCCCGGTGTCCCGGCTGAGCTTCGGCTTCGGCTGCGGCGGCGCGGATTACGGCAAGACAGCCGAGCCCAAGTTCGGCGGCGCCAGCACGGCGGGCATCAAGGTGGAGCCGGTGGCGTTCCTCGTGGTGAAGGAAGGCATCACCCGCGTGCTGCCGGTGGGCCTGCCCCCGATGAACACCGTGGACCGGGTCATCGACATGGTGCCGGAGGTGCTGGACCGGGTGGAGAATTTCATCGACAAGCGGAAAGAGGAAAAAGC
>JAFTBL010000143.1 GCA_017455225.1 Oscillospiraceae bacterium | reverse complement strand
TATGTCCATGCGCGTGCCCACTCTGGACGTGTCCGTGGTCGATCTGACGGTCAACCTCGCCAAGCCCGCCAAGTACGAGGACATCTGCGCGGCCATGAAGAAGGCTTCCGAGGGTGAGTTGAAGGGCGTTCTGGGCTACACCGACGAGGATGTGGTGTCCTCCGACTTTCTGGGCGATCCCCGTACCTCCATCTTCGACGCCAAGGCCGGCATCGCGCTGACCGACACGTTCGTGAAGGTGGTCTCCTGGTACGACAACGAGATCGGCTACTCCGACAAGGTCCTGTGCCTCATTGAGCACATGTACTCCGTGGACCACAAGTAAGCCGCTTTTCACTTCGTTTTCCTTCTTTTTTGTTCCGGAAATAACGCCGCCCTTTCTGTTGGGGCGGCGCTATTTCCATCTGCCTCCGCCTCTGCGGCGGCGAGGCGGTACACTATCAGTACGGGAAAGGAGCCGGAACATGGCACAGCACCACAATCTCTCCGGCAAACTCACGCTGGACAGCAACATCCCCCTGTATACCCAACTGGTGGGGATCATCAAACGGGATATTTCCTCCGGCGCACTGCACGTAGGCGATCTTCTGCCCTCGGAATCCGAGCTGTGCCGCCAGTTGGACGTCAGCCGCAGCACCGTCCGTCAGGCCATCGGCGAGCTGGAGGCGGAGGGTCTGGTGGTGCGCAAGCGGGGCAAGGGCACCTTCGTCTCCGACCCTGCCGGCTCCCGCCGCGGTGTGCAGTACTCCTTTACCACGGAGGTCTCCTCGCTGGGCATGAGCCCCTCCTCCTCGCTGGTGGATTTTGCCGTCGTGACCCCCAGTCCCGCCGTGTATGAAAAGATGTCGCTGCGGGAAGGCACCAAGGTGTACTGCTTTACCCGCGTGCGCAAGGTGGACGGTCAGCCTCTCATTCTGGAGACCAGTTATTATCCTCAGTACATCTATCCCAATCTGACCCGCGACATGGTGGAGACCCACAGCTTTTACAGCCTTCTCTACCACGCCGGCATCGCCCCCTTCGCCGCCAGCGACAGCTACGAGGCGGTGGTGCTGGACGAGCGGCAGGCCTCTTTGCTGGGGGTGGCGGCCGGCAGCTGCGCCTTTTACCACCAGCGGCTGACCGAGACGGAGGACGGTCGCATCTACGAGTATACCCGCAGCTACATCCGCGCCGACCGGGTCAAGCTGTCCGTCCGGATGCAAAAGAGCGGCATGGCCTTCACCCGCGTCATCGAATGACCGGCGGAAAACGGCATACAAATTGCAGGATTGTCCATATTTCGACCGCCCTCCCGGGCGGTCGCCGCTTTTTTGTAACAGTTTCGTGAATTTTTCCGTTCGAGCCTTGTATTCCCGCCGTCTCCGTGCTACACTGCAGTATCGTCAACTTTATCGTATTTAAAAATGGGGTGCCCGGCCGCTGCCCGTGCGCAAAGGAGAAGGAACCATGCCCAGCTTCAGCGTGAAAAAACCTCTGACAATTTTCGTGGCGGTGCTTGCCATCGTCATATTGGGTGTGGTGGCCTATCTGCGCATGACACCGGATCTGATGCCCAATATGGATTTTCCTTACGCCATCGTGGTCACCATGGATCCCGGCGCCAGTCCGGAGGAGGTGGAAACGGTCATCACCCGTCCCATGGAGCAGTCCATGGCCACGCTGGATCATGTCAAATCCATCACCTCCACCAGCCAGAACAGCGTGTCCATGGTGGTGCTGGAATTTGAAGACGGCACCGATATGGACACCGTGGGCGTGGACATGCAGCAGAAGATCTCCGTGCTCACCGGCGAATGGGACGACACCATCGGCACCCCCTACGTGCTGAAGATCAACCCCTCCGTGCTGCCCACAGAGATCGCCGCCGTGTCCTATGGCGGCATGGACATCCACCAGCTCAGCGATTTCGTCACCGGGACGCTGACGGGCAAGCTGGAGGGCATCACCGGCGTGGCCGGCGTCACCGCCAGCGGTGTGGTGACCACGCAGGCCCATGTGATCCTGAATCAGGAAAAAATGGACGCGCTGGCCGCCGCCATCGGCGAGGCGGTGGAGCAGCAGCTGGCGGACGCTTCCGCCCAGCTGCAGCAGGCCCGCGGTCAGATCGCCGCGGCGCAGGACGCCATGGCGCAGGCACAGCAAAGTGCCGTAGGCGGCGCCGTGGAGAACGCCCTCGGCGCCGTGCAGAGCGGGCTTTTGCAGTTGACGGCGCTGCGGCAGGAGCTGCAGGACCGGCTGAACCGGCTGGAGCCGCTGACCCGGGAACTGACCGGAGCGGAGGCAGAGCTGCTGGCAGTGCGCTCGCAGATCGCCGCGCTGGAGCAGCTGGGCTCCCTCCTTCCCACCCAGCAGGAGGAGCTGGCCGCCCTGCAGGCGCAGGAGGCGGAGCTGACCGCCCGGCGTGACGCGCTGGCAGCACAGCTGCAGGCGCTGGGCGTGGCGCCCGATGATGCACAGGCATCGCTGGAGGAACTGCGGCAGGCGCTGGCGCAGGCGGATGAGTCCATCCGTTCTCTGACGGAGGACGAGACTGTCTCCCGCCTTGCCCGGCAGGTCACCGACGGCGTGACCACCGGCCTTGACGCGCTGACCCAGCTCACCGCCGGCACGGTGCAGCTCCAGCAGGCGCTTTTGCAGATCGATCAGGGACTTGCCTCTGTGGAGAGCTATCGCCGGCAGGCGCTGCAGGATGCGGATCCGGGCGCCATGCTGTCGGTGTCCACGGTGTCGGCGCTGTTGACGGCGCAGGATTTCTCCATGCCCGCGGGCTATATTCAGGACGGCGACGGCGTCAGCTATATGGTGTCCGTGGGCGACCGGTTTTCCACCCGGTCCCAACTGGAAGATCTGCTGCTGTTCGACCCGGGGCTGGAGGGTGTGGCGCCCATCCGGCTGGGCAGCGTGGCCGACGTGGTGGTCACTGATAACGCCGACGAGGTGTATACCAAGATCAACGGCGAAAACGGCGTCAGCGTCACCTTTACCAAGCAGTCCAATTACGCCACCGCCGCCGTGTCCGACAACATCGAGCGCCGGTTTGCTCAGCTGGAGGCGGAATATCCCGGCCTGCGGTTTGAAAAGCTGATGGATCAGGGCGACTATATCCGCCTGATCGTGAATACCATTCTGTCCTCCCTGCTGTGGGGCGCGCTGTTCTCCGTGTTGGTGCTGTTCCTGTTTCTGCGGGATTGGCGCCCCACGCTGATCACTCTTTTGAGTATCCCCGTCAGCGTCATTTTCGCGGTAGTGCTGATGTATTTCTGCGGCGTGACCATCAACATGATCTCTCTGAGCGGCCTGGCTGTGTCGGTGGGCATGCTGGTGGACAACTCCGTGGTGGTCATTGAAAACGTCTATCGCCTGCGCGCCAAGGGCGCCACAGTGATCCAGGCGGCGGTGTCCGGCGCGCGGCAGGTGCTGGGCGCCATCACGGCCTCCACGCTGACCACGGTGGCGGTGTTCCTGCCCAGCGTGTTCGTGGAAGGTCTCACCAAGCAGCTGTTCACCGATCTGGCGCTGACCATGACCTTTTCACTGCTGGCAAGCCTGCTGGTGGCGCTGACGCTGGTGCCCGCCATGTCCTCCGGCCTGTTGCGGACGGTGGCGCCCCATCGCTCGCTGCTGCTGGATAAGATCTATCCCGTCTACCGCAAGGCGCTGGGCTGGTCGCTGGATCACAAGGCGGCGGTGCTGGGCGGCGCGCTGGCGCTGCTGCTCATCACCGGCGGCGCGGCGATCAGCCGGGGCTTTGCCTTCATGCCCCAGATCGACATGAACAACGTGTCCGTCACTGTCACCATGCCGGAGGATTGCAGCCGCGACGAGGCCATAGCTCTGGCGGACGAGGTGGCGCGGCGCGCCATGACCATCGACGACGTGGACACCGTGGGCGCGGTGATGACCTCCGACAGCGCCATGGCCGGCATGCGCATGATGAGCGCAAAACGCGGCGGCGACAACGACGTATCTCTTTATATCACCCTGCCGGAGGGCAAGTTCGGCCTTGCCGTCGGCCGCCGGCTGGAGGAGCTGTGCGCCGATCTCCCCTGTCAGGTCACCGCCGCCACGGTGATGTCCTTTGATATGCTCACCGGCTCCGGCGTGTCCGTCAAGCTCTATGGCGACGGGATGGAAGATCTGCAAGCCGCCGCCCGTTTGCTGGCCGAACGCATGGAGCCGGTGGAGGGGCTGGAAAACGTGTCCGACGGTCTGGAGGACGCCGCGCCCGCGCTGCACGTGTCGGTGGATCGCGCCGCCGCCATGGAGCACGGCATGACGGTTGCTCAGATCTACCTGCAGGTAGCTTCCGCCCTGTCCACCTCCGTCAACGGCGCTGATCTGACGCTGGACGGCGTTGACATGAGCGTGGTCATCGAAAGCGCCGAGGAGAGTCGCCTGACCCGCGAAACGCTGCCGGAGCTGATGATCGACCCCTCCGCCCCCACCCTGTCGGGTATGTCCGCCCTGTCGGGCTCCTCCGGTCTTTCCGGCACATCCGGCATGAGCGGTATGTCCGGCATGTCCGGCATGTCCGGTATGTCCGGTATGTCCGCCTTTGCCGGCGGCACGGGCAGCTCCGACGCTCTCGCCGGCGTCTCCGGCGGCACGGGCGGCGAGAGCGAGCCCTTCCGCCTGGGCGACGTGGCCACGGTGTCCGAGCGCGTGAGCCTTGGCACCATTACCCGGGATCAGCAGCGGCGCTATATCACCGTGTCCGCCGAGGTGGCCGAGGGGTATAATGTGACCCGCGTGACCTCCGCCGTGCGTTCTGCCGTCGCCGGCCTGACACTCCCTGAATCGGTCACCATGTCCTTTGACGGCGAAAACGAGGCCATCATGGAGGCCATCGATCAAGTGCTTTTGATGCTTCTTTTGGGCGTGATACTGGTGTACTTCATCATGGTGGCTCAGTTCCAGTCCCTCAAATCCCCCTTCATCGTCATGTTCACCATCCCTCTGGCGTTCACAGGCGGCTTTCTTGCGCTGCTGATCGCCGGCATCGAGATCAGCGTCATCTCGCTGATCGGCTTTGTGATGCTGGTGGGCATCATTGTCAACAACGGCATTGTGCTGGTGGATTATATCAACCAGCAGCGTCTGGCGGGTCTTTCCCGGCGTGATGCCATCGTGGACGCGGGCGTGACCCGCATGCGCCCCATTCTCATGACCTCTCTGACCACCATTCTGGGGCTCATCGTCATGGCGCTGGCGCGGAACGTGGGCACGGCGCTGATGCAGCCGGTGGCGCTGGTGTGCATCGGCGGACTGCTGTACGCCACGCTGATGACGCTGTTCGTGGTACCCTGCATCTACGACATGATGAACAAAAAGGAGCTTCGCAAGGTGGAAGAAAGCGAGCTGAAAACGCTGGATCTGTAACAGCCTGCAATCATAACCACCAGTAAACTGGTGGTTTGACTTGCCCCTAAAAGGGGCTATTACGGACGTAGCCCCTAAAAGGGGCACTGAAGGTTTGACACCGCATTACCATTTCAGGCAGCCGCTTCAAGCGGCTGTCTTTTTATG
>JAFTBL010000142.1 GCA_017455225.1 Oscillospiraceae bacterium | reverse complement strand
ATGGCCACCCGCTGCTTCTGGCCGCCGGAGAGCTGGGTGGGCAGGAAATCCGCCCGGTCGCCCAGCCCCACACGCTCCAGCGCACGGCGAGCCACCTCCGCCCGTTCGCCGCGCCGTACGCCGGCGAAGAACAGGGGCAGCATCACATTCTGCAGGGCGGTCTGGCCGTTCAGGAGCTGAAAGCCCTGAAAGACGAAGCCGATCTTATGACACCGGATCTCCGACAGCTGGTTGTCACTTAGCCCCAGCACGTCGATCCCGTCCAGCCGGTACACGCCGGAGGTGGGGCGGTCAAGGCAGCCGATCAGGTTCATCAGCGTGGATTTGCCGGAGCCGGAAGGCCCCATGACAGCCAGATACTCGCCCTTGTCCACCTGCAGCGATACGTCCTTCAGCGCAGGCACCTCCAGCTGCTCCTGCCGGTAGGTCTTATAGACATGTTCCAATTCCAACAGCATGGCGTGCCTCCTTACGGCTGAGAGAACAGCGCCGCGTCGTCCCACTGTGGCTCCACGAACACGTGCTGACCCAGCAGCAAACCGTCGGCGCTGTCCAGCGTGACGTAGAAATAATACCGGGTGGCCCGGTCGCCGCTGCCGCCTTCAAAGTAATAGCCGTCGCTTTGCTGGGGCACGGTGTTCTCCGTGTCGATGGTGCGGATGACCCCCTGCCACGTCTGCTCCGCATCCACCCGGGAGCGGACGGTCACCGCCGTGCCAGCGGAGAGGAGGCCCACGTTCATCTCATCCACCGTGGCCTTGACCTGATAGGCACCGGCAGCCAGCACCGTCATGTAGGGGGCGTCGGAATACGGGGAGTCGTTGATGCTTTTGATCACACCGTCCATGGTGGACACCACGTCCGCCGCAACCGCGCTTTTGCGCAGGTTCTCCAGTTCGGTCTGCTTTTGCTGCAGGGACAGCTGCGCCTGCCGCTGGGCGGACTGCAGGTCGTTGATCTGCTCGGTGTAGCCCAGCTTCACCAGCTCGTCCTCGGCGCTGTCCCGCAGGGCGGTCAGCTCCTTGATCTGGGCGGCGTAACCGTCCAGCTCACCCTGCGCCCCGTCGATCTCCAGACGGAGCTGCTGAAGCTGCATATCACTGTCGGCGGTGTCGTAGGAGAAAAGCTTTTCTCCCTTGGTGACGGCCTGACCCACCTTGACGTAGACCTCGGCCACCTCCCGGCCGGTATCGCGGCGGATCTCCCACGTTTGCTGGGGCTCCACCACGCCGGCGTAATAGTTGCCGGTCTCCACGTCTACGTATTCGCCCGGATCCACCGGGAGCGGCTGCCCGGCACAGCCGGACAGCATCAGACCGGCGGCCAGCAGCGCGGTGGCCGCCAGCGCCGCCCGGACGCTTCTTTTCCGTTCCATAGCAATTCCTCCGTTTCGCTGTGATGGCATGGCCGCAGGGCGCGGCAATGCAAGTATTATACTATCGTGTAAGCGGCAAGATGTCAATTCGGCGGCGGAAAGATTTACAAAACGTTAAAGAACGCAAAAAGAGCCGGGGCGTTTGCGCCCCGGCTCTTTAAGATGGAAGCGGTATTCAGATGTTGGCCTTGAGCACCTGCAGGAACTTCTTGCAGTCCTCGGGATAGATAGCGCCCATGTTGGCGACCTGGAACATATTCATCTCCAGATATTTGCCCTTACCGGCGTACACGGTGTAGCCGGCGTTGGCCATGCGGGCGATGAAAGCGTTTACGTCATGACCCTCCGGCAGGAACACGGAGGTGACGGTGTTGGACATCTGATCCTCCGGCAGCAGGAAGCGCAGGCCCATCTCCTTCATGCCGTCGCGCAGGATCTTGGCGCACTCCTGATAGCGGGCGATGCGGCCGTCCAGCGTTTCGCGGTCCAGCGTCCAGTCCAGAGCGGCGTCCAGCGCCCAGAACAACGTCACGTTGGGGGTGTTGGGGGTCTGGTGGCACTTCTTGGCCATCTGATAGTGCTTGGCAAGGTTCAGATACACATTCTTGCCCATCTCGGGGGTCAGGGAGGCCATCAGCTCCTCCTTGCCGCAGACGTAAGCGGAGCCGGGATAGGCGCCCAGGCACTTGCCGCCCACGCTGGAGCAAAGGTCGATGTGATTGTTCACCACGTCGATGTGCTCGCCGGCGGCGGCGCTGACGCAGTCCACATAAAAACGCTTGCCGTACTTGGCAGACAGCTCGCCCACGGCGTGGACGGGGTTGATCATGCCGGTGCTGGTCTCATGGAACACCATGCAGATGTAGGTGATCTTGGGATACTTCTTCAGCAGATCCTCCACCTCGGCCATGTCAGGCACATTGGCCCAGCCGGGCGCCACCACGTGGGTGGGCACCTTATACTTGTCCAGGATCTCCTGCAGGCGGTTGCCGAATTCGCCGTTGTTGATCAGCAGAGCTTCGTCGCCGTCGTTGAACACAGTGCTCAGGCAAGTCTCGTTGGCGGAGGTGCCGGAGCCGGACACCACCACGGAGTAATAGGAATCGTCTGCCTCGAAAAGACGCTTGATCTTTTCCTGCAAGCCGGCGAACATCTCCTCAAACTCGGGGCTGCGGTGGCAGATATCATAGTGCAGCAGGGATTGGCGGACAGGCTCCTCCACCATTACGGGGCCGGGGCTGAACAGATAAGTTTTCATGGATCGTACCTTCTTTTCATGAAATTCCCGGCCGGAGGCGGACGCACAAAACCACTTCCTGCCGACAGCTACATCCTACCACGGGCGGGGAGGTGAAGTCAATAGGAAGTGTTGAATTTTTTGGTTTTTTCTTTGTAAAACCACACAAGGCAAATGGGGGTGGATTTTTGCGGCGCGGTGGTCTATAATAAAACAAATAACCCACAAAAGCGGGGAGGCGGGCATATGCTGGAGGTTCGGCGGGAACAGATCAAGGAGCTGCTCAACGGTGCGGGCTTTGTGAACGTACAGGAGCTGGTGAACCGGTTTCAGGTGTCGTCGGAGACGATCCGGCGGGATCTGGAGTGTCTGGAAAAGGAGGGCTTCGTGCGGCGGATCCACGGAGGCGCGGTGAGCGTGCGCCCCCACGTGAGCGAGTCGGCCTACACGCTGCGTCAGCAGTATCACACGCCGGAAAAGCGAGCCATCGCCTCGGCGGCGGCGAGCCTGATCGAGGACGGCGACACGGTGCTGATCACACCCGGCACCACCACCCGGCTGGTGGCCTCGTGCCTGTGGGAGCGCAAGAACGTCACCGCGGTGACCAACTCCCTGCCGGTGGCCATGGAGCTGGCCGACTGCCCCGACGTGGAGGTGTTCTGCTTGGGCGGACACCTGCGGCGGGACGATTTCTCCACCTCCGGCATCACGGCGCTGGACAATTTGGGCATCTTCAACGTGGGTAAGCTGATCGTGGGCGTGGGAGGCATCACGCCCGAGGGCGTGACCGACTACCGGATGGACGAATCGTCCCTGCTGCGCACGTTCATCGACAAGGTGGACTGTGTGATCGGGCTGGCTGACCACAGCAAGTTCGGTACCGTGGCGGTGTACAACATCTGCCCGGCGGGTGTGCTGGATCATCTGATCACCGACAGCGGCACACCGGAGGAGCTGCTGCGGCCCTATCGGGAGTTGGGCGTGAAGGTGCACGTGGTGGATCCTTTGGAGGCGTAAAAACAAAAAAACAGCGCGGCGCCGGAGACGGCGCCGCGCTGTTTTGATGCACTTTGCAGATCAATAGATCTTTTTGAGCCCCTTGACGAACTCCTCGCTCAGCCGCTCGATGGTGGCGATGGTATACTGCTCGGTCACGTCCATCGAGCCGTCGTCCTTCAGCGCGGCCTTGTGGCAGCCCTTGGCAAACGTCTCCACCTGATCGACCATATTTTCAACCTGCTGCTGGATATAGGGATTCATAGGATCAACCTCCATCTCAATGATGTACCATTATACACCCGATTTTCCCCGTTTGCAACTATTTCTGCGCTCCGTCACGGGGCGCCTGCTTCATGCTCAGAGAGATGCGGCGCTTCTGCTGATCCACCGACAGCACCACCACCGACACCACGTCCCCCACGGACACCACCTCGCTGGGATGGGCGATGCGCCGGGCGCAGACCTGCGAAATATGCACCAGCCCGTCCTGATGCACACCCACGTCCACGAACACGCCGAAATCCACCACGTTGCGCACCGTGCCCCGCAGCACCATGCCCGGCTGCAGATCCTTCAGCTCCAGCACGTCGGTGCGCAGAATGGGAGCGGGCAGATCGTCGCGCATGTCCCGGCCGGGACGCAGCAGCTCCTTCACCACGTCCTCCAGCGTGGGCACGCCCACGCCGATCTTCTGCGCCGCGGTCTCCTTGCCCATCTGTGCCACCTGGGCCGGCAGCGCCGACAGGTTTCCCGCCGCCACGTCCGCCGGCGTGTAGCCCCACAGCGCCAGCAGCTGCTCCGCCGCGCCATAGCTTTCCGGGTGGACGCCGGTGTTGTCCAGCACGCTGGCGCTCTCCGGAACGCGCAAAAAGCCGGCGCACTGCTGGAAGGCGCGGGGCCCCAGCTTGGGCACCTGCAGAAGCTGGCGGCGGGAGGTGAAGGCGCCGTGGGCCTCCCGGTATGCCACGATGTTCTTTGCCGTGGCGGCGTTGAGGCCGGACACACGGCTCAAAAGGCTGGGGCTGGCGGTGTTCACGTCCACGCCCACCGCGTTCACGCAGTCCTCCACCACGCCGGAGAGCGCCTCATCCAGCCGCTTTTGGGGCATGTCGTGCTGATACTGCCCCACGCCGATGGCCTTGGGGTCGATCTTCACCAGCTCCGCCAGCGGATCCTGCATCCGCCGGGCGATGGACACGGCGCTGCGGAGATTGACGTCGTATTCGGGGAACTCCTCCGCCGCCAGCTTGCTGGCGGAATACACCGAGGCGCCCGCCTCGTTGACGATCATGTAGCTGACGCCGGGCAGAGCCCGGAGCATCTCCACGGTCATCTGCTCTGTTTCCCGGCTGGCGGTGCCGTTGCCGATGGCGATATGGGTCACGCCATGGCGCCGGATCATGGCGGAGAGAGTGCGGATGGCCTCCTCCTTCTGCCGCGCCCCGTAGGTGGGGTAGACCACGGCGGTGTCCAGCACCTTGCCGGTGCCGTCCACCACCGCCACCTTGCAGCCGTGGGCGTAGCCGGGATCCAGCCCCATGGTCACGTGACCCTTGATGGGCGGCTGCAGCAGCAGGGGGCGCAGATTCAGCGCGAAGTTGTGAATGGCGCCCTCGTTGGCCCTGTCGGTCAGGTCGCTGCGTACCTCACGCTCCAGCGAGGGGAACAGCAGGCGGTCATAGCCGTCCTCGGCGGCGGAGCGGACGAAAGCGGCGCATTTGCCGCTGCCGGTGACGAAGCGGCGATACAGCACGTCCAGCGCCGAGGGGCGATCCACCTCCACGGACACCTTCAAAAAGCCCTCCTTCTCGCCCCGGTTGATCGCCAGGATCTGGTGACCCTGCAGGCGGGAAACGGGCTGACAGAACTCGTAGTACAGGCGGTAGACGCTGTCCTCCTCCCCGGCGGAGGCAGAGCGCAGAGCGCCCTGACGGCTGACCAGCCCCCGCAGCAGGCGGCGCCCTGCGGCGTCGTCGGACACGTCCTCGGCCAGAATGTCATTGGCGCCGGCCAGCGCGTCCTCCACCGAGGCGACGCCCTTTTCCGCACTGAGATACGCCTGCGCCAGCACCGCCGGATCCTCCCCGGGACGCTGGGCGCGGATGGCGGCGGCCAGACCCTCCAGACCCTTTTCCCGCGCCACGGTGGCGCGGGTGCGGCGCTTTTGCTTATAGGGGCGGTAGAGATCCTCCACCTCCGCCAGTGTTTCCGCATGGTCGATGGCGGCGGCCAGCTCCTCCGTCAGCTTCTCCTGCTCGGCGACGGAGCGTTTGATCTCTTCCTTCCGTGCGGCCAGATTGCGCAGATAGGCGAGCCGGTCGTGGAGCGCGCGCAGGGCGGTGTCGTCCATGGAGCCGTGGAGCTCCTTGCGGTAGCGGGCGATGAAGGGGATGGTGTTGCCCTCGTCCAGAAGGCGCACCACGTTTTCCACATAGCGGGGCTCCTGCCCCAGCGTTTTGGCGAGGGAGGTGATGATGTCGGTCATAAAAAGCTCCTTTTTCGGCGGGAAAACGGCCCCCGAGGGAGCCGTTTCGTGCCCGTTTGACGATCGCTTCAGTTCTTGTGATACAGCTTGCGGATCTCATATTTCGGCTCGCAGCTGACGTGGATGCCCAGACGCTTATAGAGCTTCTCGTCCTCCTCGGAGAGGATGACGGTGAAGTGGGCCTCGCAGCCCCGCAGGTTCTTCAGCTGCTGCTGCACCATGGAGGCCAGCGGATTGCTCAGGGCGGAGATGGTCAGGGCGATCAGCACCTCGTCGGAGTGGAGGCGGGGATTGTGGTGCCCCAGATAGCCGATCTTCATGGCGCTGATGGGCTCGATGACGGAGGCGGGGATCAGCTCCAGATTGTGGTCAATGCCGGCAAGGCGCTTGATGGCGTTGAGCAGCAGCGCCGCACTGGGCCCCAGCAGGGAGGAGGTCTTGCCCGTGACCACGCTGCCGTCCGGCAGCACCATGGCGCCGGCGGGGGCGCCGGTGGCAGCGGCCTTGTCAAGGCTGGCCTGCACCGCCGGGCAGATATCCGGCGTCACGCCCGCCTGCTGCATCACCAGCTCCAGCTTGGTGACCAAGCTCTCGTCGCACCGGGCCTTGGCCCGATCCACCAGACCGGCGTAGTAGCGGCGCAGGATCTCCATGCGGCTGGCCTCCTGGCACACCTCGTCGTCCACGATGGCAAAGCCCGCCATATTCACGCCCATGTCGGTAGGGGATTTATAAGGACACTCACCCTGGATCTTTTCAAAGATGGCCGACAGCACCGGGAATATCT
>JAFTBL010000002.1 GCA_017455225.1 Oscillospiraceae bacterium | reverse complement strand
GAGGTGGGCGCCTATTTCATGGTGGATATGGCCCACATCGCCGGGCTGGTGGCCGCCGGGGATCACCCCTCCCCCTTCGGTCTGGCGGACATCATCACCACCACCACCCACAAAACGCTGCGCGGCCCCCGGGGCGGGCTGATCTTCTGCCGGCCGGAGCTTGCCAAGAAAGTGGACAGCGCCGTGTTCCCCGGCACCCAGGGCGGCCCCCTGCAGCACGTGATCGCCGGCAAGGCGGTGGCGGCGGAGGAGGCCTGCACCCCGGCCTTTGCCGAGTATATCCACGCCGTGGTGCGCAACTGCCGCGCCATGTGCGATGAGTTTTTGAAAATGGGCTATCAGGTGGTCACCGGCGGCACCGACAACCACCTGTTCCTGCTGGATCTGACCGACACCGGGCTCACCGGCAAGGCGGTGCAGGACGAGCTGGACCGCCACCACATCACGCTGAACAAAAACTGCGTGCCCGGTGAGACCCGCTCTCCCCAACAGACCTCCGGCGTGCGCATCGGCACCGCCGCCATGACCACCAAGGGCTACACTGAGGAGGATTTCCGCGCCGTGGCACGGAAGATCGACGCGGTGATCCGCCAGATGCGCTCGGCGCTGTAAGATGCTGAAAAAACGTGAGACAGGGCGGTGCCCTGTCTCACGGTCACATGCGGGTATGGCGGAATTGGCAGACGCGCTGGATTTAGGTTCCAGTGGGCAACCGTGTGGGTTCAAGTCCCACTACCCGTACCATTCATCCAAAAGAACTGCACCGGCTCACGAAGGATCGGGCTGAGCGAAAGGAAAACAGTCATGTCAAAGCTGAAAGCGATCACCGCTGTGCTCCTGCTTCTCGTTATGGCGGCGCCGTACCGCGTCTGCGCCGACGAGCTCCCCGGCGCGGTATGCGTCACGGACTACGTCGCCGCGGACACCGGCGCCGACGTGGCGGACGCCCTGCAGGCGGTCATCGACGAAAATCCCAACCGCACGATCTATTTCCCGGACGGGGTATACCTTGTGTCCCATCCGCTGCGCACGCCCGCAGATCCCGCCAAAAGCGTGGATCTGCAGCTGGCCAACTATGCGGTCATTCAGGCGACCCGCGATTTCACGGGCGGCGCTGTGGTCGCGCTGGGCGGCAAGGATCCTTACAACACCACGGCGGAGATCGGCAGCAACTACTCCCTGACCGGCGGCGTGATCGACGGAAACAACATCGCCACCGGCGTGAGCATTGACTCCGGGCGGGAGACCAAGGTGCAAAACACCGCCATCAAGCACGCCGTGGTGGGACTGCACATCAAGTACGGCGCCAATTCCGGCTCGTCCGACGCAGACATCCGGGACGTGAACATCATCGGCAGCCGCGCGTCGAACTCCGTGGGCATGCTGATCGAGGGGTTTGACAACACCTTCACCAATATCCGCATCGGCGGCGCGCGCACGGGGGTCATCATGCGCTCGGCCGGCAACAGCCTGACCAACGTCCACCCCCTGTTCAACGTCGGCTTGGACAAATACGACGGCTCCTGCGGCTTTGTGGAGGAGAGCGACAACAACCTCTATACCTACTGTTACAGCGACCAGTTTCAGACCGCGTTCAAAATCGCCGGAAACGGGCGCAGCGTCTACGACAACTGCTTTGCCTATTGGTGGAGCGGCGAAGGCGGCGTCTGCACCGGCTTCAGGGTGGAGGGGGACAGCTTCAACTCCACCGTGACAAATTTGCGCATCGATTTCAGAAACGACACTTACAACACGCTTTATAACGGCCCCACACAGGGGACCGGCGTATTTCAGCGCCTGATGGTAAACGAGAAGCTGTTGAGCGCCAACCGCACCTATCGCATCTTCACCGAGACCTGCGGCAGCGCTCACAGTCTGACCTTTGTTGAGGCGAAGGACGCCACGGCCGAAACCAAGGGCAACGTGGCGTATTACCACTGCGCGTCCTGCGGGAAGAACTTCTCCGACGCGGACGGCACGCAGGAGCTGACCGACGTTACGGCAGGCGCCGGGTCAAAGCAGACGCCCTCCCGGCAGGAGGACGGGGTCTGTGCATACTGCGGCGAACGGCACGACGGCGCTTTTGGCTGGCTGGTGTCGCTGTTCCACGGCGCTTTGGGGCTGTTCGGCCTGCGGAAGTAGAAACGCTCCGTCGGCTCTGCCGCCTGCCCGGACAGGCGGCGCTGCGGCAATACTGAAAAAAACGTGAGACAGGGCGTGCCCTGTCTCACGTTTTTATTTGCCGCGCCGCGGCTTTGGCGTCAGCACAGAAGCTGGCGCCACGTCTGGGCGCCGATCACGCCATCCACCGCCAGACCGCGGGAGCGCTGATAGGCCACCACCGCGGCGTAGGTTTTGGGGCCGAAGCCGCCGTCCACCGCCAGACCTGCGTCAAAATAGGCGTTGAGCAGCAGCTGCGCCGTTTTCACGTAGCCGCTGTTGGCGCCCTGCCGCAGCTTGGGCAGCGTGACGGAGCAGGTGTCCCCGCCGCCGCTGGACGGCGCGCCGCCGCTTTCCGCGGAAAAGCCGTTCTTGCCCGCCGCCTTGATCCGGGCGGGATAGTCCTCCAGCAGGTAATCCTGATCGCACACCACGCCCGCCACCTGATTGGAGCGGATCAGATTCGTTTCCCCGCCGAACTGCCATATCCCCATGGGGCGGAAGGAGCAGGTCTTCGTCCACGACGCCACCCAGTGGGGGTAGGCCGCCAGCTCTCCGTCGTACAGATAGGAGGAAAACGCCGCGCGGAAGGAATATACTCCCGCCATCATGCCGCAGCTCTCTATCTTCCGCAGCCACGCCAGCACAACGTCGGTCAGCTTCCTTTTGCCCAGCGCCAGCATCTCCCGGTTCTCCACGTCGATGAAAACCGGCAGGGCGAAGCGCCGCCCCTTGCAGCAATGCTCGTAAAAATACGACGCCTCCCGCTCTGCCTCCGCCGCGGTCAGCGCCTTGGAAAACCAGTAGCAGCCCACGTGCAGACCCAGAGCCGTCGCCTTGTCATAGTTGGCGGCAAAGCGGCTGTCCACGTACAGGCCGTCGTCTCCGCCGCCGCCCTTGACGATGGCAAAGGTCACGCCCTCCTGCATGGCGCGGGAGAAATCGAAATCCCCCTGCCAATGGGACACGTCAATGCCAAATTGTTTCACTTGGTATCCACCTCCCACGCATCATCCTATGCCCGCTCACACACCGGGGTGCGCCCGGTGATACTCCGCGCTGGAGGCGCCCAGCAGCGCGCCCAGCAGGATGGACAGCGCCGCGCAGGTCTGCAGGATCTCGTCGCCCCGGGGCCAGCCCCACACGGCGGCGAGCGTGCTGTAGCACACGCCCACCGCGTCCAGCGCGATCATGGCCACCCACTTCAGCACGTCATATACCTTGTCGTTCAGTTTCATCGTATCTCTCCTTTTCTCCTGCCGTCCGTCAGGTCTGAAGCGCCGACGCCAGCTTCCCGATCACCAGCGTCGGGTCCGCCCGGTAGGTGACTGTGGTATCGCCCGTGTCGGCATAAATCGCGTTGCTACCAAGCAGCGTCCGCACCTCCCGGGGCGTGAGCTGATAGGTGAGCGGCTCCGCCAGCGGGAAGCACAGCTGCACCGGGGTACCGTTTTCCTGTTGGTCATACAAATACTCCGCCACCGTGTCTCCTGCCGCCGCACAAGGAATGAAAATGTGGTAAGCATCTGCCGCCGCATATCCGTGGTACGTGCGGGATGTGTACCCGCCGTTGTCCCCAACGTATGTACCGTGGGAATACTTCCCTCTTGTCTGCGGCTCCGTTGCAATGGCCGCAGCAAGGGGGAACGATGGATTTTGCGACTTAAAATAATCGACCCTTGTAAGCGGGGAAATGGTTGCATCGCTCAAGTCGGTGATGGTCGAGACCACGTCGTCCGGTGTAAACTCATGTACGGCAAGGTCCACCGTCAGCACACCGTTTGTCACGTCCAGCGTGCCGCCGTAGACAGTTCCAGCTCCGGCAGGGAAGGTGATGGAGTATGTTTCGCCCTGATAGAGCTCGTAGTCAGTGGCGGTGGAGCCGAGTTCGAGTTGGAAATCAGCATCAGCATGACCCGCATTGCCACTGGTCCCGCCCAATATAAGCCATGGATAATCACCAACATTAGCCGGAGTTGTGAAAGTAACGGAATTGTTTTTGATATAACCAACGAGGCGTATCGACGTCCCATTCCCGGTTTCTGTGTGATTATATGTCATGAACAGCCCATAGGCATATGTGGCATTTGAAACCGAATACGTATAAGTTGTGTTAGGTTTAAGCGTGTTCGGAATGTTCCATTTGTTCCAAGATCCAAGTTTTACATTGCTCAAATCAAGCAGATTCTTCCCCGTCCTCGTTACTGTTGCTCCTGTCCAACCACTGATAGGGCGGATGTTCTCATATGGCGTCCAATCGGTGGCGGCGCCGGTCGCTTCCACGCTGACTTGCATGGTGAAGTTGTATGTGACACTGCCTTCAACCGGCGGATGGAACACAAGGGAAAGGCCGGTTATATCGCCCTCATAAGCCGTCTCCACCGCGTTTTGAACAGCAAGATCGGACCACCCGCTGCCGTTGTCGAAATATGCCTCGACGCCGCTGACGGCCATTGAATTCCGATAGTGCATGTATTCACCGCCGGCGGCGATCGGTTTTGAGAGCGGAATCCATATGCCTACGTCGCTGTCGGTGTCTGAAAGCGTTCCGGTCACGGTGATAAGCTGGTCAGTGCCGACGACAGCGGTGACGCCGGGGATGCGCGCGTCGGAATACGTGCCCGGAGCAAACGGCGGCAGAATATTCGTTCCGCCGCCGGCCGGATACGGGTCGCCGCTGCCGCTTTGCACCGGGTCGATGTTGACGGTAAGTGCCTTGACGGGCAGATCGTCGCCGCCGTCGTCAAACGACGCCACCGCGCCGGAGGCGGTGCGCTTGATGAAAGCCTTGTCCAGCTTGGCGTCCAGCGCAGTGATCCTTATGGACTGATTTTGGTCGGCCATGTCGCGCTCGTACGCCTCCTCCGTCACCGCCGCCGCCACCTGCGCCCCGGTCTGAAAATCGCTGTCGTTGACCAGCTGGCTTGTCCGCGCCGGCGTCAATACCGCCGTGCGGCTGCGCACGCCGATCACGTTCTCGCGCACGTTGATGCGTATCATCCCTGCACCTCCCCGAAAAGGCTGGGGGCCATACGCAGCTCCACCAGCTCCGTTTCCAGATCCAGCCCGCCCGGCGTCACCGGACGGACGTCCAGCCAAAAGGCCTGCGACGCGTAGAAGCGCCGGGTCTCCTCCCGCGTCCACGGCACCAGCAGGACGTTGCCCCGGCGGATGCAGTCACCGCCGCCGTCTGCCTTCCACACCGCGGATTTCTCCGCGCCGCCGTTTTTGTACTGCCGGAACATCACGTCCACCTGCGCCAGCTCATCCAGCGACGTGCCCAGCAGCTCGAGCTCCATATAAGTGTTGCATTCGCGCTTCATGTAACGACCTCCCATTCCTGTATCTCGCGATAGATCCTGTCCACAAAAGAATTCCCCTTGAGCGCCTTGTACGCCTTGTGCTCGCAGATCAGGTTTTCCAGCTCGTACTGGCGGATCGACCGCTTGTCCCGGTTGCGGTAATAGGTGCGCAGTATGCTGCTGCGCAGCAGGCATTTCTGCCCCTCCCGCAGCCGGTTGGCGCCGGTGAGCCAGTCCCGCAGCGGGCGGATCAGCAGCAGCGCCGCGGCCGCCGCGCCGGTCACGCAGGAGCAGATCTGAGACAGCAGCATCAGGTATTCCATCTTCCTCCCTCCTTTCCCGTTTGGCTCCCCGTTTCCGCTGCGCCGGCGGCACGGTGTTGCCCCGGCTGTTGCCCGGCAGAGGGCAACGGGCAAAAAGAAAACGCGCGGATCGCTCCGCGCGTTTTCTTTTCTTTTGTCATCCGGTCACTTGCCGCTGCCGGGATTGAGGAACAGCGGTGAGAAAGCGAAGAATATCCCGCCCAGCACCGCGTTCACTGCTGCGGCGCCCAGCACCGCCGCCCACTCGACGCCCATCGTCAGTCCGATGACGATCACCGCGGCATCGGGCAGCAGACCAAAGTACAGGAACAGGATCTGCACCACCTGCTTGACGGTCTTGCCGGCGGCGGTGGGAACAGACAGGGCGATGAACGTGCCTGTGGCCGTGCCGTAAAAGTCCACCGACAGGATCAGCAGCAGCCACGCCAGCGCGCTCAGCAGCTCTCCCTGCAGCATCAGCAGCGCCACCGCCAGAGCCGGGATCACGTCCAGCAGGCAGTTGACCACGCCCGCCGCCATGGAACAGAACAGCTTGGCCCACATGCTCTCCGGCACCATGCGGAAGAAGTCCATCTTCGTGTCCTCCTCCAGGGGGTTGCCCAGCGTGCGGTAGAACACGAACACCGCCAGCACCAGCGAAACAGGGATCATGCTGTGGATCTGGAATACCAGCTTGCACAGCAGGGCCACCGCCACCGCCGTCACCAGATACGTTTCCGCCGTCTTGGTAAAGACGCCCAGATGGGCGAAGCGAAAGCGGTTATAAAGCGATTTCCAGAAGAAGACGCTGGCGCCTGCGCCACGGCGCAGACCGTCCCGCCGCAGCGTGTCGCTGCGATCCTTCTTGCGCCGTATGATGGCCAGACCGCCCCGCTCCTGAGCACGGTTGGCCTGATCCAGCAGCTCCGCCATCTCCTCCGAGCGAGCCATGGCGTCCTCGTAGAAATCCGCCTTCACACGCCACGTCACCGCCAGCAGTACGCCGATAACGGCAAGACAGCCGCCCAGACACAGCAGCGAGCGCAGCCCGTCGCCCTCCAGCGCGAACATGGCGACACCCTTGATCCAGCCCCACACCGGGATCATACGGGAGGCGGGGGAGGCATACAGCGCCACGGCGGCGTCCAGATAGCCGGCGCCGCTTTGCTTCCAGTACGCCACGTAGGCTGCTGCCGCCAGCAGCAGGATCACATATACGCCCCGGCGCAGATACGGCTTCAGCCCCGGGCGGGTAGAGCACACCGTGTACAGCAGCACCTGCAGCAGCTTGCTGACGGCAATGGTCAAAAGCCATGCTGCCAGCAGCGCCAGCGCAGCCCACAGATCCATGCCCAGATTCAGCATCAGGTTGGGCAGCTGAAACAGCATATAGACGCTGGCAAAAATGATCATACCCAGTTGGGTCATCAGCCGGAACATCAGTACCGACTGGGGCCGAAGCGGCGCGGCAAAAAGCAGGTTCACGTCTGCCGGCAGAAAGATCTTGCTGCCGTTTTTGTCGGCGCCCATCACGTTGATGACCATAACCAGCAGGATCACCGCGCCGGCTACCAGCTCCGCGATACCGCGCACGCGCGCTGTATCCGCGTCGATCCCGATCACGGGCTCCTCCGGCTCTTCCACGTAGCCGCCGTCATCCGTGTAGGGCGGCTCCTCCTCGCCCAGATCCTCCAGCGCGCCCAGCCCCACGCCGATCAGCGCACCCAGCGCCATGCAGGCCACCAGCACGATCAGCACCCAGGTCTTCAGCAGCTTGCGGATCTGGTTTTTGACCGCGTGAACGGCGTAGTAGAAAAACAGCCTCATTCGCCGTCCTCCCCACCGCTGTGGGTCATGTCACCGGGCTCAACGCCCTCGGTCACCTCAAAGAACAGCTCCTCCAGCGTGCGGCCGCTGCGCTCCAGCTCATGGCGACTCACATCGGCGCACAGTCTGCCGTTTTGCATGATCAGCGTCCGGTCCCACAGCATATCCACGCTGTCGATGATGTGGGTGGACACCAGCAGTGTGCAGCCCTGCTGCCGCATCTCCTCGATGACCGCCTTCAGCTCCTTGATGGCGTGAGGATCGAGACCCACCATAGGCTCATCCAGCAGCAGGAGCTGGGGCTGGGGCAGCAGCCCCAGGCAAATGTTCAGCTTCTGCTGCATGCCCTTGGACAACTCGTCGCCGAATTTTTTCTTCTTGTCCTGCAGCTCAAAGCGGGTAAAAAGCTCCTCCACCCGATCCCGGTAGTCCGTCAACCGGTAGGCGCGGGCCAAAAACTCCATGTGCTCCGACACGGTCAGATTGGGATAGAGGGACGGCATCTCCGGGATATAGCCCATCAACCGCTTGGCCTCCACGGATTTGTTGTCCAGCTCCGCCACCTTGACGCTGCCCTCGTAACGCAGAAACCCGATGACCGACTTCATCAGCGTGCTCTTTCCGGCGCCGTTGGGCCCCAGCAGAACGGTAATGCTGCCCTTTTCCAGTTCAAAGCTCACATCGTCACAGGCGGCGGTCTTGCCGTATTTTTTTGTCAGGTGAGATACGCTCAGCATGGCTGTGTACCACTCCTTTCCTTTCTCTTGCTCCATGATACCCTGCAGCGGCGATGCAGACCACCAACCTGCGGTTGCATCGCAATCTTTTTTGCGCAACCGGGTGTTGCGCGCAAAAGGCCGCCTCGCCGCGAAGGCGAGGCAAATCCTTTCAGTTCGTCAGCTCCGGCAGATCGTCGCCGTCGATCCACTCCTGCACGTTCACCACCTCGAACTCGGTGGGTGTGCGGCGGATGACCACCCGCTCGATGCCGGCGTTGATCACCGTGCGGCGGCACATGGCGCAGCAGGTGGCGTCCGACTGCAGCTCGCCGGTGCGGGCGTCCCGCCCCACCAGATAGAGCGTGGCGCCCACCATGTCACGCCGGGCGGCGGAGATGATGGCGTTGGCCTCGGCGTGTACGCTGCGGCACAGCTCGTACCGCTCGCCCCGGGGCACCGCCAGCGCCTCACGGGTGCAATAGCCCATGTCCACGCAGTTGCGGCGGCCGCGGGGGGCGCCGTTGTAGCCGGTGGAAATGATCTCGTCGTTCTTGACGATGATGGCGCCGTACACCCGCCGCAGGCAGGTGGCGCGCTCCAGCACCGTCTGGGCAATATCCAGATAGTAGTTTTCCTTGCTGATCCGATCCATAGGGGTACCTCCTCCGGTCGTTTTCGTTGCGGCGGCGCCGCTTATTCCTCGTTCAGCTTGAACAGATGGCTGTCAGAGGCAAAATTGCTCAGCTCATACAGCACCAGCACGTCCGTGATCTGCCGCTCGGCCATCAGTTGGGGCAGCGAGCCGTTGAAAAACCGCAGATCCAGCATGGTGATGCTCTCAAAATCCTCCGTCAAAAACGGGACGAAGCAGTTGGCGAAGGAGTCCTTGATCACCAGCAGACTGCCGCCGGCTTCCGCGCCGGTGTCGATGTCCACCTGCGCCCAGTTGCCGCCCATGAACACGGCGTACTGATCCTTCTGCCCCAGCTTCTCCTCATCGTAGAGACTGTCCGTCACCGTGCCATCGCAGTTCATGGAGCGGATGGAGGCCAGCGGCAGGTAGATGGTGTCGTACGCGCTGTCCGGCAGCAGCACCTTGGAATAGAGGGTGCCCCGGAAGGTACGGGACGCCGCCGAAGCGGAAACGCGGGCTTCATCGGAAAATACGTCGTCCGGCGCGGCGCGGCCCGTGGCTTCGCGCCACACCCCGCAGGCGGCCTGCGCCCCGGCGGTGGTCCAGTGGTGGTCGGTGCGGTAATAAGGCTGCGGTACCGCGCCCAGCGCCCGGCGCACGTCCACCACCCGGTCGCCCAGCGCATCGTCCAGCTGTGCAAAGCGGGACGATGCGTCGTACATGGGCGCGCCGTCGGGCAGCTTTTCCGCCAGCACAGTGCCCGGCGACGGCGCCAGCAGGATCCGGCAGTCCGCATCGGCGTGAGCGGTGAAAAACTCCTCCACCGCGGCAAGGTTCTTTTCAAACTGCCGCTGGTCGAACTCCTCCTCCGTCAGCCTTGCAAAGTAGTATCCGTCGCGGCCCAGATACACGCCGCCGATGTCCTGCTTGCCCAGCAGCCGCCGCACGGAAGACGCCATACCCATCCAGAAGTCCCGCAAAACGATCTGGTCACTCTCGTACTTCTCCGCTTCCTCACCGAACCTGCCGGAAAGCACACGCTCCCCCGTCAGCACGGGCGCTTGCTGAAGATAGCGGTTTTCATTGTCGGAAAACGTCCGGTCCGGCGCCAGCAAAGATGCCGCAGACAGCGTCAGCAGGATCAGCGCCGCCGCCAGCAGGGGCGGCAAGGTATGCTTTCTATCCATCCGCCCCTCCTAAAATCTGAAATACAAAAACGGGTTGTAGCTGTCGCCCACCAAAAAGGCGACGCTCACCGTCAGCAGCAGCGCCACGCCCGCCGTCTGCAGGGCTGTGGCTGCCCGGCTCGGCAACTTTTCCTGCCAGCGCCGCCACAGCGCCGCCGGCAGCGACGTGCAGCCCACCGCCGCCAGCGCCAGCAGCACGCCGTTGGAGCGCAGCAGATACCACGCGGTGCCGTCCACCGGCGTGCCGGAAAACATGGCGCCCAGATACGACCCCAGCGCGGAAAAATCGGTGATGGCGAACAGCACCCAGCCCAGCACGAAGCACAGCCACGTGTACACGTGGCCCACCGCCGCCGGCAGAGCGCGCAGCGCCTTCAAAAGCACTGTTTTCTCCAGCACCAGCAGCGCGCCGTAGTAAAGGCCCCACAGCACGAAATTCCAGCTGGCGCCGTGCCACAGCCCCGTCAAAAACCACACCACCAGCAGATTGAAGACCTGCCGCGCCATGCCCCGCCGGTTGCCGCCCAGCGGGATATACACGTACT
>JAFTBL010000141.1 GCA_017455225.1 Oscillospiraceae bacterium | reverse complement strand
CTTTAACGAGTCTGATCCCGCCAAAAATCCCCGCCGCACGCCGCCCCTTCTGCTGCGCCCGTTCGTGGACGCCATCCGGGAGGTGGCGGAGTACTACGCTCTGCCGGTGCTGGATCTGTACGCCATGTCCGGCCTGCAGCCCTGTGTGCCGACGATCATGGAGCGGTACGTGCCCGACGGGCTGCACCCCAACGACGCCGGCCACGAGATCCTCGCCCGGCGGATCGGCGCGTTTTTGTCCGCACTGTAAAAAAGGAGGAACCGACCATGACTGAGCAAGCGCTGTGCCGCACCGCCATCGACATGATGGAGCGGGCGTACATCCCCTATTCCCACTTTCCCGTGGGCGCCGCGCTGGAGTGCAGCGACGGCACCGTGTTCACCGGCTGCAACATTGAAAACGCCGCCTACGGCGCCACCATGTGCGCCGAGCGCACCGCCATTTTCAAGGCGGTCAGCGAGGGGCGCCGGGACTTTGTGCGCATCGCCATCGCCGGCAAGAGCAAGGATTTCTGCGTCCCCTGCGGCACCTGCCGGCAGGTGATGATGGAGTTCGCCCCCGACATCGAGGTGATCTGCCTCAACGGCGCCGGAGAAAGCCGGAAATTCGCGCTGAAGGAGCTGCTGCCCTACGGCTTCGACCAGAGCTGGCTGTAACGTCACCGCTCCGCCCCGGGCGTCATAGAATGGCGCAGCCGAAAAGGAGGAGCGCCTATGACCGGAACGCTGGCGGAGCTGGCCGTGGGACAAAGCGCCCGCGTGACGGCGATCTCCCTGCGCGGGGCAAAGCGGATGCGCCTGCAGGAGCTGGGCTTTCTTCCCGGCGGGCGCGTGACGGCGCTGCAGGAAAGTCCCTTTGGAGATCCTGTGGCATACGGCGTGCTGGACACGGTGATCGCCCTGCGCCGCAGCGACGCCCGAAGCATTGAGATCGAACCGATCTGACATACGAAAGAGGTGAGCGGCATGAAAAAACGGTACGTGGCGGCGACGCTGGCACTGCTGGCCGCCGTGTCCGCTCTGTGCCTGCGGGCCATGAAGGCCGTGGGTGACAAAATGGAGCGGGACGGCCGTTCCTGAAGCACCACAAATATTTGACAAAAAAGACAGACTGCCGCGTTCTGCGGCAGTCTGCTCATTTTTTATCTGTCAGCGAAAGGAAGATGGCGGCAATGCACCCGGCTGTCTTCAAGGCGTTTCCTCCGGCTCCGGCTGCGCCAATTCCTCCGCGGGTCGGCTGTCCAGCAGCCAAGCCTGCAGCTCGGTAAAATCCACCTCCCGGTCGACGGCGTACTGCCTGCCATCGACGGCGTCGTAGCACAGCACCATTCCCGGCTTCCACTCGGCGCCGCGGCCGCCGGCGTAATCCGCCACGTCCGTCTGCCACAGCCGCGTCACGCTGCCGTCGCCATAGTCCACGGTCAGATCCGCCGGCCGCTCCGGGAGCTTGGCCAGCACCTTGCCCCGGCCCATGTCCGCCATCACGTCCCAGTACGTTGGCGGCAGCGTGCTGCCCATCGGCTCGGCGCCCATGTAAATGACCAGCGAGTCGTGCCGCTGGACGTACAGCACGCTTTGCGCCAGCGCATAGCGGTAGTTGTTGTAGCGGTACTGGTCGCGGCACACGCCCACCAGCATCACCGCCATGGCGATCAGCATGGCGGCGCCCAGTGCAAGGAACAGCGTCAGCCGCCATTCGCCCCGCCGGGGGCGGGCCACGGCGCGGAGCTTGTCGTACAGCCCCGCCATGTTACTTTTCAAACTCCGCCGCCACGTCGGCCAGCAGCGTCCGGATCTCCAGATGCTGGGGGCAGACCTCCTCGCACTGGCCGCAGCCGATGCAGTCGGAGGCCTTGCCGCCGTCGTGGGTCACGATGTCGTAATAGAAATTCTGGTTCCAGCTGTTGAATTGCTTCTTGGCGTTCATGCAGGCGAACAGGTCCGGGATGGCGATGCCCATGGGGCAGCCGGCGGTGCAGTAGCGGCAGGCGGTGCAGGGGATCAGTCCCTGCCCGCGGAAGATGGCGCACACCTGCTCCACCGCCGCCCGCTCCTGCGCCGTCAGCGGCTGAAAAACCTGCATGAAGCCCACGTTGTCCGCCAGTTGCTCCTCGCTGCTCATGCCGGAGAGCACCATGCACATCTGGGGGAATCCGGCGGCGAAACGGATGGCGTAACTGGCGTTGCTGCCGCCGCCGAGCCCGTCGAAGATCCGCTGAGCCGCCGGCGGAAGCTCGACCAGACTGCCGCCCTTCACCGGCTCCATCACGATCACGGGCTTTCCGAACCTCTCGCACACCTCGTACACCTTGCGGCTCTCTACCGAGGGATCCTCGTAATCGGCATAGTTGAACTGGATCTGGACGACCTCGATCCCGGGATAGTCGGTGAGGATCTGCTCCAGCACGGACGCCTTGTCGTGAAAGGAAATGCCCACGTGGCGCACCCGCCCCTGCTCCTTCAGGGCAAAGGCGGTCTCGTAGGCGCGGCAGGCCTTGAACTTGCCGTAATTCCCGGCGGACTGGGCGTGCATCAGATAGAAGTCGAAATACTCCACGCCGCAGGCGGCCAACTGGCTTTCAAAAAACGGGACGATGTCCTCTTCCTTTTGGAAATAGGGCGCCGTCAGCTTGTCGGTCAGCACGTACTTCTCCCGGGGATAGCGGGAGGTCAGCGCCTGACGCAGCGCCGTTTCGCTTTGGCCGTTGTGATAACCGTGGGTGGTATCGAAATAGTTGAAGCCCGCCTCCAGAAAGGCGTCCGCCATGCGCTTGACGCGCTCCACGTCCACCTCGCCGTCCGCCAGCGTGGGCAGGCGCATGCAGCCAAAGCCGAAGTTGCCCCGGATCTCCGGGAAAAAGGGATTGCTTTTCATCTCTATCCTCCATCCTGATAAAAAACAGCGCAGAAGCAGGCGGCTTCTGCGGTTCTTCCTGTACAAAAGGTGGGTTCAAATTTACTATACGCCACTTTTTTCCCCATTGCAAGGAAAAAATCCTCCCACGGGCATTTTTTGTACAGCTGCCCGCTGCAGCCCGCCTTTCGGCAGCCATTTTTTGGAAAAATGTCCTATTGACGGAGGCGATCGGCCGCAGTAAAATCGGAACATATTTTTTGTGGCGAACATCTCTCCGCGGCGAAACGGATCGAGCGGAGATCATACGCGCACCGCGGAGCAGGTGGTTTCGCCCCATGGAATGGGGCAAGTCACCCCCAAACCGCGGTGTATTTTTATGGAAAGGGCGTGTCGGTCATGAAGTATGTTTTCGTAACGGGCGGCGTGGTGTCCGGGCTGGGCAAGGGCATCTGTGCCGCGTCACTGGGTCGGCTTTTGAAGCAGCGTGGCCTGCGGGTGCGCAACCAGAAGTTCGACCCCTATCTCAACGTGGATCCCGGCACTATGAACCCCCTGCAGCACGGCGAGGTGTTCGTCACGGACGACGGCGCCGAAACGGATCTGGATCTGGGCCACTACGAGCGGTTCGTGGACGAGAGCCTCACGGAAAACTGCTCCGTCTCCTCCGGAAAGATCTACTGGGCGGTGCTGAACCGGGAGCGGCAGGGCGGCTATCTGGGCGGCACGGTGCAGATCATCCCCCACGTCACCGACGAGATCAAACGCCGCATCTATGCCACGACGGACAGCGAAGCGGACGTGGTCATCGCAGAGATCGGCGGCACGGTGGGCGATATAGAGAGCCAGCCGTTTCTGGAGGCCATCCGGCAGGTGGCGGCGGAAAAAGGACGGCAGAACGTGGTGTTCATCCACGTGCCGCTGATCGTGCAGATCCCCGGCAGCGGCGAGCTGAAAAGCAAGCCCACCCAGCACTCGGTGAAGGAGCTTTTGAGCCTTGGCATCCAGCCGGACGTGCTGGTGTGCCGCACGGACGTGCCGATCACGGAGGACGTCCGCCGGAAGATCGCCCTGTTCTGCAACGTGGAGCCGGATTGCGTGATCCAGAACACCACCGCCTCCACCCTGTATGAGATCCCTCTTCTGCTGGAGCGGGAGGGGCTTGACACTGTGGTATGCCGCAAGCTGGGGCTGCAGTGCCCGGCGCCGGATATGGCGGAGTGGCAGGCCATGGTGGGCGCCATTCACGGCGAGAAAAAGCGCACCGTCATCGCGCTGGTGGGCAAATACGTGCAGCTGCACGACGCGTATCTGAGCGTGGTGGAGGCGCTGTTTCACAGCGGCATCGTCAACGACACGGCGGTGGAGCTGCGCTGGGTAGACAGCGAAGGTCTGACCCGGGAAAACACCCGGCAGCTGTTGGATGGCTGCGCAGGTATCCTGGTACCGGGCGGCTTCGGCGACCGGGGCATCGAGGGGATGATCCTGGCGGCGGAATACGCCCGCACCCGAGGCGTGCCCTATTTCGGCATCTGTCTGGGGATGCAGATCGCGGTGATCGAGTTTGCCCGGCACGTGCTGGGCTGGCAGGACGCCCATTCCACGGAATTCGACCCCAAAACCGCCCACCCGGTGATCGACCTGATGCCGGATCAGGTGGGCGTGACCGCCAAGGGCGGCACCATGCGCCTTGGCAGCTGGCCCTGCGTTTTGAGCGACGGCAGCCGCTGCCTGCAAGCCTACGGCGTGCCCCGGATCGACGAGCGGCACCGCCACCGCTACGAGTTCAACAACCGCTTCCGCGGTGAGCTGTCTGCGGCGGGACTGCTGATCGCCGGCTCCTCGCCGGACGGCACGCTGGTGGAAACAGTGGAGCAACCGGCGCACCCATGGTTCGTGGGCGTGCAGTTCCATCCGGAGTTCAAGAGCCGGCCCAACCGGCCCCACCCGCTGTTCCGCGCCTTCGTGGCGGCGGCAAAGCATTATGCGGAAAAGGGAGGACTGTAACATGAAAGCAAACGATCGGATCCCCGCCCTGTTCGGCTCGCTGGTGTTCAACGAGTCGGTCATGGAGCAATACGTGTCCGCCGAGGGGCTGGCAGGCTGGCGACGGTGTCTGCAAAACGGCGAACCCATGCCGCCGGAAGTGGCGGACGCCGTGGCTGAAGGCATGAAAAACTGGGCGCTGGAGCGCGGCGCTACCCACTACACCCATTGGTTCCAGCCCCTCAACGGCGTCACGGCGGAGAAGCACGACAGCTTTCTCTCCCCCGCCCCCGGCGGCAGGGCGCTGACGGTATTCGGCGGCAAACAGCTCATCAGCGGCGAGCCGGACGCCTCCTCTTTCCCCTCCGGCGGCCTGCGCGCCACCTTCGAGGCCCGGGGCTACAGCGCGTGGGATCCCACCTCCTTCGCCTTCATCAAGGGCACCACGCTGTGCATCCCCACGGTGTTCTGCACCTACGACGGGCAGGCGCTGGACAAGAAGACCCCCTTGCTGCGCTCCATGGCGGCGCTGGACCGTCAGGCGCTGCGGATCCTGCGGCTGTTGGGCGACCGGGACACGATGCGGGTGATCCCGCAGGTAGGGCCGGAGCAGGAATATTTCCTGATCGACCGGGCAGTGTATGAACAGCGGGAGGATCTGAAGCTGTGCGGCAGAACGCTGTTCGGGGCCCGACCGCCCCGGGCGCAGGAGCTGGACGACCACTATTTCGGCGCCATCCGGCCCCGGGTGGCCGCCTTCATGCAGGAGCTGGACGAGGAGCTTTGGAAGCTGGGCGTGCCGTCGAAAACGCGGCACAACGAGGTGGCGCCCGCCCAGCACGAGCTGGCGCCGGTCTACGCCGACGCCAACGTGGCCAACGACCAGAACCAGCTGACCATGGAGCTGATGAAGCATCTGGCGGAAAAGCACGGCATGGTGTGTCTGCTGCACGAAAAGCCCTTTGCCGGGGTCAACGGCAGCGGCAAGCACGACAACTGGTCCCTGGCCACCGACCGGGGCGAAAACCTGTTCTCCCCCGGCAAAACGCCGGAGACCAACGCCCGGTTCCTTCTGTTTCTGGCGGCCTTCTGCAAGGGCGTGGATGAGTATCAGGAGCTGCTGCGCTGCACCGTGGCCTACGCGGGCAACGACCACCGGCTGGGCGCGCAGGAGGCGCCGCCGGCCATCCTGTCCGTGTTCCTCGGTGCGGAGCTGGACGCCATCATCGACAGCATCGTATGCGAGCACGCCTACGTGGGGCAGTCGCGCAAGCCGCTGCGGCTGGGGGTGGACGTGCTGCCCGCCATCCCCAAGGACACCACCGACCGCAACCGCACCTCCCCGGTGGCCTTTACCGGCAACAAGTTCGAATTCCGCATGCTGGGCGCCAGCCAGTCCGTCGCCGGGCCCACCACCGTGCTCAACGCCATCATGGCCGAGGAGCTGCGGCAGTTTGCCGACGAGCTGGAGAAAACGCGCGACACCATGGGCACAGTCCACGCGCTGGTGAAAAAGGCCTTTGCCGATCACCGGCGCATCCTGTTTTCCGGCAACGGCTACGGCGAGGATTGGCAGGCGGAGGCCGCCCGGCGCGGCCTGGCCAACCTGTCCTGCGCGGCGCAGGCGCTGCCCGCCTACGTCCTGCCGAAGAACATCGAGCTGCTGACGCGCCACGGCATTTACACCGAATCGGAGATCCGCGCCCGCCACGAGATCCACATGGAGAAGTACGGCAAGGTGATCACCATCGAGGCCGCCACGCTGATCGACATGATCCGCCGGGGCATTTTGGGCGCCTGCTCGGCCTATGCCGCACGGCTGTGCGACGCCGCCGCCCAAAAGCAGGCGGCGGAGCCGCCTGTGCCCTGCCGGACGGAGCTGACCGTCGCCCGCACCGTGGCCGGACTGTGCGACGAGCTGGCCGACTGCACCGACGCGCTGGAGGCCGCGCTGCACGGCGTGCCTGACGAGCCGCCGGAAAAGCAGCTGGCCTATTACCGCGGCACGGTGGTGCGCCGGATGGGGGAGTGCCGCCGCCGGATCGACCGGCTTGAGCCGCTGGTGGACAGACGGTTCTGGCCGTATCCTACCTATACGGAGCTGCTGTTTTCCGTATGAGCCTGTAATAAGCATGGAAAAAGAGCCGGGATCGGCGATCCCGGCTCTTGAGACTGTCAAAAAACGGCTATGCCGTTTTTTCACAAAAGGCTTGCAGCCTACTCCGCTGCGGCGGCGGAACAACTAACGCATAAGCTCGCGCTGCCAAATCACAGATTTGGACGCTTACTTATCTGCGAG
>JAFTBL010000140.1 GCA_017455225.1 Oscillospiraceae bacterium | reverse complement strand
CATAAAAAGACAGCCGCTTGAAGCGGCTGCCTGAAATGGTAATGCGGTGTCAAACCTTCAGTGCCCCTTTTAGGGGCTACGTCCGTAATAGCCCCTTTTAGGGGCAAGTCAAACCACCAGTTTACTGGTGGTTATGATTGCCCTGCCGGGTCGGTTTACAATCCGGCGGGGTTGTGCTATAATGCAGAAAAGATTGATTTACGAGAGGGTATATGGAACAGAGTACGGAGAAAAAGAGAGATTACGCGGTGCTGGTGGGCTTGCGCTCGCCGGTGCTGGCGGGCGACAGCGCCGACGAGGAGAGCTTGGCCGAGCTTTCGGCGCTGGTGGATACCGCCGGCGGCGCGGCGGTGGGCACCATCCTGCAAAGCCGGGATAAGCCCGACCCCCACAGCTTCTTCGGCGAGGGCAAGGTGGAGGCGGTCAAGCGCATGGTGGAGGGGTGTGAGGCCACCATGGTGATCTTCGACAACGATCTGTCCCCCTCCCAGATCCGGGTGCTGACGGAGCTGCTGGGCGTGCAGGTCATCGACCGCAGCGGCCTTATTCTGGACATTTTCGCCCAGCGCGCCCGCACCCGGGAGGGCTGTTTGCAGGTGGAGCTGGCGCAGTATCAGTACCTGCTGCCCCGTCTTGTGGGCATGTGGACCCATCTGGAGCGGCGGGCCGGCACCAGCGGCAAAGGACCCATCGGCTCCAAGGGCCCCGGCGAAACGCAGCTGGAGACGGACCGGCGCCACATCCGCCGCAAGATCGACAAGCTCCGCGCCGAGCTGGAGGAGGTGCGCCGCATCCGGGGCACCCAGCGCCAGCGCCGCATGAAAAACGAGATCCCGGTGGTGGCCATCGTGGGCTATACCAACGCGGGCAAATCCACATTGCTCAACGCCCTGACCGGCGCCGCCATCCCTGCCAACGACCGGCTGTTCGACACGCTGGACACTACAACCCGGCTTCTGACCGTGTCCGACACGCTGGACGTGGTGATCTCCGACACGGTGGGATTCATCCGCAAGCTGCCCCACCAGCTGGTGGAGGCGTTCAAGGCCACGCTGGAGGAACTGGAGTATGCCGATCTCCTGCTCCACGTGATCGACGCGTCCAACCCGGAGCACCGCGCCCAGCAGCGTATCGTGGAGGAGCTGATCCACGAGCTGGGCGCCGACCACATTCCCTGCATCCGGGTATATAACAAGTCAGACCTTGCCTTTTCCTTTGACCGGGCGGGGCAGGAGGACGCTGTGTCCATCTCCGCCAAAACGGGGGAGGGGATCGGCGATCTGCTGCGTCTGATCGACGAAAAACTGGACAGGGGCACCCGCCGCGTGACGATCCATCTGCCCTATGACAAGACGGGCCTTCTGGACGCGCTGTACCGGGACGGCAAGGTGGAGAGCGTGGAATACGGCGAAACGGTGGACGTGACGGCGGTATGTCCGCCTCGCCTGCTGGGTCAGGTCAAGGAGTATATCGAGGGCTGGCAGGAGCCGAAGGAGGATTGGGAATGACCGGCGAATGGAGGGCGCGCCATGGCTGAGCTGATCCGTGTGCCTTACGGCTTCGGCGAAAGTGAGTTCACCGAAAAGCGATCCCGCTTCATCGGCCACGTCTGGCCGGTGGAGAGCGAGGAGGAAGCGCAGCAGCACATCCGGCAGACCCGCGCGAAATACTACGACGCCCGCCACAACTGCTGGTGCTACCGCATCGGACAGGGCGTGGTGCGCTACGGCGACGACGGAGAGCCGCAGGGCACCGCCGGTCAGCCCATGCTGAAGGTGCTGGAGCGGGAGCACGTGACCAACGCCTGCTGCGTGGTCACCCGGTATTTCGGCGGCGTCCTGCTGGGGGCCGGCGGGCTGACGAGGGCGTATGCCAAGGGCGCCAAGGACGCGCTGTCCGCCGCCGGGGCCGCCACGCTGGGCCTGTGGGCCCGGGTGAGGATCCCGTGTCCCTATCCGCTGCTGGAGCAGGTGAAGCTGGAGCTGGCGGCCGCCGGCGGCACGGTGGACGGCGCGGAATACGGCGCCGACGTGGCGCTGACGGCATCTGTCCCGGCGCAGGGCGTGGAGGGGCTGCAACGGCGGCTCACCGAATTGTCCGCCGGCGGCGTGACAGTGCAGGAGCTGGCGCGGGAATACCGCCCCGGCCCCCGGGAGGAGTTATAAGCAAAAAGAGTATATAGGAGGAACTGGTATGGCTGTGCTGGAGCATCTGGAGCCGAAAAACGTCTTTCATTTCTTTGAGGAGATCTGCGCCATCCCCCACGGGTCGGGCAACACGAAAAGAATCAGCGACTATCTGGTGTCGTTTGCCGTGCAGCGGGGACTGGAGCATTATCAGGACGGACTGAACAACGTGATCATCATCAAGCCCGCCGCCCCCGGTTACGAGCAGTCCGCCCCGGTGATCCTGCAGGGTCACATGGACATGGTGTGCGAGAAGGCGCCGGATTGCGACAAGGATATGGAGCGCGAGGGGCTGGAGCTGGCGGTGGAGGGCGATACCGTGCTGGCCAAGGGCACCACGCTGGGCGGCGACGACGGCATCGCCGTGGCCATGATGCTGGCGGCGCTGGATGACGGCGCCATGGAACATCCCCGCCTTGAGTGTGTGTTCACCGTGGACGAGGAGACCGGCATGGACGGCGCTGTGGGGCTGGACGTGTCGCCCCTGCAGGGCAAGCGCCTTTTGAACCTCGACTCGGAGGACGAGGGCGTGTTCACCGTCAGCTGCGCCGGCGGCAACCGTACCCACTGTGTTTTGCCTGTAAAGCGTGAAGCCTTTACAGGTGTTATGATGACTGTATCTGTCACCGGTCTCATCGGCGGACACTCCGGCGTGGAGATCCACAAGGGGCGGCTGAATGCCTCGGTGGCGCTGGCGCATCTTCTGTACGCTCTGTCCCGTGCCACGGCGCTGCGACTGGTGTCCGTCAGCGGCGGACTGAAGGACAACGCCATTCCGGTGGCGGCCTCCGCAGTGGTGTGCGCGGCGGACGGCGCTGCTGTGCGGGAGCTCTGCGCCCGGCGGGAAGCGGCGCTGCGCAGCGAGTACGCCGTCACGGACCCCGGCGTTACCGTCACGGTGACGGAGGGCGGCGCGGGATTGCCCATGACCGGCGAATCCACCGACCGGGCGCTGTGCCTGCTGAGCTGCTGTCCCAATGGGGTGCAGGTGATGAGCGCCGACATCCCCGGCCTGGTGCAGACATCGCTGAATCTGGGCATCCTGACCACCTCGGACGAGGCGGTGGAGGCGTCCTTCAGCGTGCGCAGCAGCGTGGAGCGGCAGAAGCGCCAGCTGACGGAAACACTGCAGTGCCTGACGGAGCGTCTGGGCGGCACGGTGTACGTCACCGGGGACTATCCCGGCTGGCAGTACAGGCAGGATTCGCCCCTGCGGGATCTGCTGGTGTCGCTTTATACGGAGCAGTACGGCAAGGCGCCGGTGGTGGAGGCCATCCACGCCGGCGTGGAATGCGGGCTGTTCTGCGGCAAGATCGAGGGGCTGGACTGCGTGTCCATCGGCCCGGATCTGTCCGACATCCACACCTTCCGGGAGCGGCTGCACATCGCCTCCACCGGGCGGGTCTGGCAGATGGTATGTCAAGCGCTGCGGCGCATGAAATAAAGGAGGAACAAGACCCATGTCACTTTGGAACGACGATACCAACGTCATGCTGGTGGCGGCTCACCGGGGCGCCCGGCGCATCCAGCCGGAGAATACCATGACGGCCTTCCGCTACGCCGTGTCGCTGGGAGTGGACATGATCGAAACGGACGTGCGCCAGACCCGCGACGGCGCGCTGGTGCTGATGCACGATTCGCTGGTGGATCGCACCACCGACGGCACCGGCGCGGTGCGCTCCATGAGCCGGAAGGAGTTTCTGGCGCTGAACGCCGCCGCCCACGACGAGGGCTTTGCCCCGGAGGCGCCGGCACAGCTGGAGGAGCTGTTGGAGCTGACGGCCTCCACGCCGGGTCTGTTGCTGAATATCGAGCTGAAGGAATACCCCCACGTGGAGGGGCCGGAGGCGTCCTACGACACGGCGGACAAGACGGTGGACATGCTGGAGCGGTACGGTCTGGGGCAGCGGGTGATTTTGAACAGCTTCAGCGGCGCGCTGCTGCTGCATCTGCGGCAAAAGTACGGCAAGCGCTATCCGCTGCACGGCTTTTACCCGGATTTCTATCTGGGGCCGGATCACGGCGACCCGGCGTCCTATCTGGACGTGGCGTGCCTTCTCCACGGCGTGGAGAAGGACGGGAAGCACGTGTCGCTGGAGGATCCCGTGTGCCCGCAAAGCTGGTTTGACGAGGTGCGCCGCCGCGGCGTGGAGCCGTGGGTGGGCGCCGGCGTGCGCACGAAGGAGGCGCTGGCCGCGTCCTTCGACCGGGGCGCCCGGCTGGTCACCGCCGACGATCCCGGCGCGGTGCTGGGCTTCCTGCGCCAGCTGGGTCACCACAAGTAAGCACGTTATAATGTATTTTTACCTGCCGGAGAGACGCGTTTGATGCCTCTCCGGCGGTTTTTGTAAACAATTTTTGAACGGAACGGTTTTTAAGCTCCTTTTCAGTTTTGCTCCGTACAATACCCACAAAGCAGAAAACGGCGACAGAAGGAGATGCCTTTTCTGCGTGCAAAGGGAAAGGAGCGATCCCCATGAACAAGAAATGGAACATTCTCGCGGCCGCGGCGCTTTGCGCTTCGCTGCTGCTGACCGCCTGCGGCGGACGAACGGCGCAGGAGGGAGGCGAAACGGAGGACGTACCCGCCGCATCCCAGCAGACCCAGCCAGCCGATACCGGCGCCACCTCCGACGACGGGGCGGACTACAGCTTTTCCAAGCGGGATCTGGACGCGTCCTATGACGCGGTGACGGCGCACATCACTCTTGCCGACGGCGCCAGCACCGTGGACGGCGACGGCGCGACGGCGGAGGGCGACACGGTCACCGTCACCGCCGCCGGCACTTACGTTATCACCGGCAGCCTTACGAACGGCAGCGTCGTGGTGGCGGCGGACAAGGAGGAAAAGGTGCAGCTGGTGCTGGACGGCGTGTCCGTGCACAACGACGAGGGGCCGGCGCTGTATATCAAGACCGCCGACAAGGTGTTCCTCACGCTGGCGGAGGGCAGCGACAACATTCTCTCCGACGGCAGCGGCTATACCGCCTCGGACGGCGAGACCGATCTGGACGCCGCCCTGTTCAGCAAGGAGGATCTCACCGTCAACGGCACCGGCAGCCTGACCGTCAACGGCAACAACAAGCACGGCGTGGTGTCCAAGGACGATCTGGTCATCACCGGCGGCACCATCACCGTCACTGCGCAGAACGCTGCGCTGTGCGGCAAGGACTGCGTGAAGCTGGCCAACGCCGTGCTGGAGCTCACCGCCGGAACGGACGGCATCCGCTCCGACAACGACGAGGATGCCGCCCGGGGCTACGTGTATGTCGAAAGCGGCGTCGTCACCGTGGACGCAGGCACCGACGGCATCCAGGCGGAAACCGCCCTGCGCGTCGCCGGCGGCACGCTGCGCATTACCTCCGGCGGCGGCAGCGCCAACGCCTCCGTCACCTCCGGCGGCATGCTGAACCCCGGCTGGGGCGTGTGGGGCGACAGTGCGTCCGCCTCCGACGGCAGCAGCGCCAAGGGGCTCAAGGCGGGTACCGATCTGACCGTCACCGGCGGTGAGATCACCGTGGATTCCTCGGACGACAGTCTTCACAGCAACGGCACCATGACCATCTCCGGCGGCACGCTGACCCTGTCCTCCGGCGACGACGGCGCCCATGCCGACAGCAGTCTGACCATCTCCGGCGGCACGATGAGCGTGACCAGGAGCTACGAGGGGCTGGAGAGCACTGACCTGACCGTTTCCGGCGGCACGGTGTCCATCGTGGCCTCCGACGACGGGCTCAACGCCGCCGGCGGCAACGACGGCTCCGCCATGGACGGCCGCCCCGGCATGGGCAGCTTCTCCGGCAGCAGCGGCACGCTGACCATTTCCGGCGGTTATCTGCTGGTGGATTCCGGCGGCGACGGGCTGGACGCCAACGGCGCCATGACTGTCAGCGGCGGCGTGACGCTGGTCAGCGGCCCCACCAACAGCGGCAACGGCGCGCTGGACTATGACGGCAGCGCCGCCGTCACCGGCGGCACGGTCATCGCGCTGGGCAGCGCGGGCATGGCCATGAATTTCTCCTCGGCGGAGAACCAGGGTTCCATGTTGGTCAGCACCGGCAGCCAGAGCGCCGGCACCTCCTTCGCCGTGGTGGACGGCAGCGGACGCGTGGTGGCCTCCTTCACCCCCGGCAAGGCCTATGCCTGCGCCACCGTCACCGCCCCCGGCATCCAAAGCGGCGAGAGCTATTCCGTCGTGGTGGGCGGCACGGTCTCCGGCGCGGACGCCAACGGCTACGCCACCGGTACCGCCGTGTCCGGCGGCTCCACCGTATCCACCGTGCAGATGACCTCCGCTCTTTACGGCGGCGGCATGGGCGGCATGGGAGGCGGCATGATGCCCGGCGGCATGGGCGGCGGCCAACCCGGCGGCATGGGCGGCGGCCCCGGCGGCATGGGACGCCCGTGAGAGAAGGCGAAACGGCACAGCCTCTATTTGACAGTTTAAGGATCCCCCGGTCAAGCCGGGGGATCCTTCTTGCCAACGGCGGGGAATGGGGGTATAATGACCTGCAAGACAGACCTCATTATGATAAAGGAGGGCTCACCGTGAAAACCATTTATCTGGCAGGCGGCTGCTTTTGGGGCACCCAGCATTTCTTCGACCAGTTTTCCGCCGTGACGGAAACGGAAACGGGCTACGCCAACGGCGACACCGACGCCCCCACCTATCAGCAGGTCTGCGGCGGCT
>JAFTBL010000139.1 GCA_017455225.1 Oscillospiraceae bacterium | reverse complement strand
CCCGGGCCGCTGCTCCTCCATGAGGGCGTACTTCCAGCGGCAGGGATGGGCACACTCGCCCCGGTTGGCGTCCCGGCCGGTCATGAAGTTGCTGAGCAGGCACCGCCCGGAATAGCTGACGCACATGGCGCCGTGGGCAAAGGTCTCCAGCTCCAGCTCCGGCGGTGTGCGGCGGCGCAGCTCACGGATCTCCTCCAGACTCAGCTCCCGCGCCAGCACCACCCGTCTGGCACCCAGCTCGTACCACGCGGAGGCCGTGGCGTAATTGGACACCGACTGCTGGGTGGACACATGGCGCTCACAGCGGGGCGCATACCTCCCCGCCAGCGTGAACGCGCCCAGATCCGCCACGATCAGCGCGTCCACCCCCGCCGCGTCCAGCCGCTCCAGATGGGCGGGCAGGGCGTCCGTTTCCCCGTTGCGGGGCATGGTGTTCACCGCCGCGTGGACGCGCACGCCGTGCTCGTGGGCATACCGCACCGCCCGGGGCAGCTCCTCATCGGTGAAATTCCCGGCAAAGGAGCGCATGCCAAATGCGGTGCCCGCAAGGTACACCGCATCGGCGCCGTACAGGACGGCCATTTGCAATTTTTCCATGTCGCCCGCAGGGGCGAGCAGCTCCGGCTTCTTCCTCATCCGTTCTGATCGTAGGGGTGCATGGCGGCAAAGTAATCGAAGTCGCTCTGATTGGTGAAGAAATAGCTGACCCCCTCATAGGCGTACCAGAACCAGTAGTTGGTGCGGTTGGGATGCAGCGCCGCCTGCAGCGACTTGAGACTGGGGCTGCAGATGGGGCCGGCGGGCAGTCCCTCGTAGCGATAGGTGTTATAGGGGCTGTCGATCTCCAGATCGTCGTAGCTGATGTTGAAGGTACTGGTCTTTTTGATATAGTTGATGGTGGAGTCCAGCTGCAGCTTCCAGCCGGAGTTGAGCCGGTTGTAGATGACCGAGGAGAAATCGGCGTAATCGTCGTTCACACCGGATTCCTTCTCCACCAGCGAGGCGACGATCACCAGATCCCGCAGGCTGTAGGACGAGGCGGCGATATCCGCCTCCAGATCGGCGGTACGCTTTTTGAAGTTGCCCAGCATGCGGCCGATGGCGTCAGACGGATTTTCATTCAGATAAAACTCATAGGTGTCCGGGAAGAGATAGCCCTCCACCCGGTTCACGTCGCCCTTCAGCGACGGATCCAGGAAGGGATACTCCGGCCACTCCGCGTTGGCGGCGGCGTCCTCCAGCTTGGAGCGGAGGGACACGCCGTTCTCCACCAGCACGTCGAAGACCTCCTCCACCGTCAGGCCCTCCTGAATGGTCACGGTGACGGTTTCGGTGGACTGATAGTTGTGCATGCCCCGGATCAGCGCCCGGTAATCCATGTCGGAATTCAGCTCGTGGCGGCCGGGATCGATCAGCTCGTCAGCGTGGAAAAACCGGCTGGTAAAGCAGAAAAAGCCCTTGTAGTTGATCAGCCCCGCGTCCTTCAGCTTGTCGGCAATGGAGCCGATGCTCTCGTTCTCCTCCACGGTGATGGCGGTCTCCACCGGCTTTTTGTTCAGCGAACACAGGTCGTTGACCAGCAGCCAGCCCACGCCGGCCAGCAGCGCCGACACCAGCACCACGCACGCAAGATAAAGACCCGATGGAAATCTCTTGCGGCGGCGGCGTTTGCGGGGCGCCGCCTCCTGCCCGCGCCGCACCTGCGCGGCGTCCCAGCTGGTGGTTTCCTGCATTTTTTTACCTGCCATGACCTTCTCCTTTTTTCGTCCTGCGCAAATTGGCCGGACAAGTTTCATCCGGCGGGAAGCGCGCATAAGATGGCATACAACAAATCAAGTGAGGTGTATGATATGTGCTTCAACAACTGCAACAACAATAACTACATATGGCTGATCGTCATCGTGCTGGTGCTGCTGATGGCCGGCAACAACGGCTGCGGGTGCGGCTGCAGCAACTGCGGGTGCGGCTGCAGCGGCAGCGACGACACGTTCCGGGGCTGAGGGATCGGCGGAAGGGGGCGCTGCGGCGCCCTCTTTTTGCGCCCTTACAGCAGATCCGACAGCTTGTCCAGCACCTCGCGGTGGATCTCCTCCACCGTGCGCAGCATGCCGCCCGCGGTGCAGTCGATCCGCGTCCAGCCGCAGCGCCTGACCACGTAGGCAGCATTCTCACGGCAGCGGCGCAAATACGCCTCGTCCTGCTCGTGGATATCGGCGTGGGTGTTGGTCTCCTTTTCCCGGCGGCGGAGCATCTGCTCCGTCAGCTCGGTGGGAATGTCCAGATACAGCACGCGATCCGGCCGGGGCAGCCCCAGCAGGCGGTACTCATAGTCAAAAAGCCAGTCGAGAAAGGCGTCCCGCTCCTGCGGCTGCAGCTTCACCGTCTGGTGCACCGCGTTGGAGGTGGTGTAGCGATCCGCTACCAGCAATCCGCCGGCGCGGTAGAACTCGCCCCAGTCCTGGCGGAAGGATGCGTAGCGATCCATGGCGAAGAAGGAGGCGGCGGCATAGCCGTTCACATCGTCCGGGCGGCTGCCGAAAGCGCCGTCCAGATACAGGCGGATCAGCGCTGAGGAGGGCTGGTCGTACCGGGGAAAGGTCAGCTTGCGATAGGGGGTACCCCGACGCTGCAGTTCCCGGCACAAAAGCTCCGTCTGGGTCGCCTTGCCGGAGCCGTCGGTCCCCTCAAACACGATCAATCTGCCGCTCATGGCCCACACTCTCTCCCCTCTGCCTGACGCTTTTCGTATTCTACCACAATTTTACCCGTTTGTCTACGCACAAATACCGGGGCGGCGCTCCGTCCCGGTATTTTTCCTGCAATTCCTTATCTGTAAAGTATATATGCTTTACAGGCTTTCAGGCGTATGCGCGTTCAATATCCTCTGCCCCGGGTGCTGATCTCACTCCAGAGGATGGGGCCCACCACGCCGTTGGGCTCAAAACCCAGCCGGCGCTGCAGCGCTTTGACCGCCTGCTCCGTGGCCTCGTCAAATTCGCCGGTGACCGCCACCTCCGGGATGGCGGGGTCGCTTTGGGCGATGGCACGCAGATTGGTCTGCAGGCGGGTGACGTAGGCGTTCACGTCGCCCCGCACCAGAAAGCGGCCGGGATACGCCTCGCCGATGTAGGTGCGGTAATCCGGCGGCAGATCCTTCACGGCGTCACGGTAAACCCGCTGCAGCTCGTTCCACGTGTCCCGCCCCACGATGCCATCCACCGCCAGACCGTACTTGTTCTGAAAGGTCAGCACCGCGTCGTAGGTCTCCTGCCCGAACTCGCCGGTGATGGCAATAGGCGGCAGATCCGGCAGGAAATACCCCAAAAATGCCAGATAGTACTGCACGATCCGCACGGCGATGCCGCTGTCGCCCCGGCGGAGGATCCGGGGATAGACCTGCTCCGCCTCGCTGAAGGTGATGCCCTCCCCCGTCAGCTCGGACAGACGCTTGACGCCGTTGAAGATCTCCTTTACCTTATACCACGTGGCCTTGCCCACCACGCCGTCCACCGCCAGATTGAAGATCTCCTGAAAGCGGATCACCGCCTGCTCCGTGGGCACATCGAACACGCCTGTCACCGCAGGGATCACGGGGATGGCGGGAAAATTCTTGCCGATGCGGTTCAGCTCCAGCTGCAGCTGGCGCACCTCCTCGCCGAAGGAGCCGCGGCGCAGCGGCGTGCCGGGATAGGAGGGCACATTGGCGCCCACCTGCGCGTTGGTGACGATGCCGATGTCGTCGCCGTAGTAATACTGCAGGATCTGATACGGGGTGAGGCCCTGATCGGCCAGCGCCACGCTGCCCCACTGGGACAGGCCCTGACACTGGGTGCGCACCCCGTCGCAGAACTGGGCGAACAGCGGCTCCACCCGACCCTGCCGCACGATGTAGTTGTTGAAGATCTCGTCCACGATGCGCCCCACGTTCTCAAACACCTCGCCGCCGGGGGTATACGCCTGATCGAACTGGGTGGTATTGGTGATGTCGAAATCGTAGCCGCGGCTGGGGTAGTACTCCGTATAGACCCGGTTGAGGGCGTAGGATATCTGAGCCAGCACGTTGGCGCGGATGGCGTTTTCCGGCCAGGTGGGATAGATCTCGCTGGAGGCCACGTTGCGGATGTAGTCGGCAAAGGGCACGGTCACATTCTCCGCCGGCGCGTCCGGCCGACCCAGATGCACCGTGATGTTCACCGGTACGACGGGAAATGCCATAACTGCCCCTCCCTACCGCACCTGCGGCTCCAGCGCCACCGGCAAAATGGTCTCAATGCCGTCGAACAGCGTGACGGGCTGCAGACGAAGCGGCAGATACCCCGAATGGTAGACAGACACCTGATACTCCGTGCCGCTGCCCCCGGCCGTGGACTCCTCCAGCGACGCGCCCCGGCTTTGGGTAGGCAGCCGCAGCCCTTCCACCACACCGGAGTTGTCGGTCATGCGGCTGTACAGGATCCGCCGCCTGCCGCCAAACAGCCGGCTCACCTCCACCTGCGCCCCCGGCACGGGAAACGTGCCCCGGGCGGTGGATACCTGCACCCGCAGAAGGCCGGTGCCGGGGTGCTGCTGCAGGAATTCCTCATAGGCGCCGGGTGTCTGGATTTGATCGTTCATCGTTTCGCCCCTCCCCTTTTTGCCATACTATGATTGCGGCGGGGCGACTGTGAAAAAAAGCTGTACCTTTTCCAAGCCGCGTGGTACAATCGGTCTATACGATATTTGCGAGGTGCGCCTATGGAAACCTATCTGATGCGTCAGATCGACAGCTGCCCCACCGTGTTCCACGTCGTGCAGTCATTGTGCGGTATGCTGGCGGAGGCCGGGTATCGCCCCCTTGCCGCCGGGGAAACGCCCAAGCCGGGCGGCAAATACTACCTCACGCCCCACGGGCGGTCGCTCTTTGCCTTCCGCCTGCCCGAAAGGCAGGAAGTGACCGGCTTCATGATCTCCGCCAGCCACGGCGACTCCCCCTGCTTCCGCCTGCGGGATCACGCGGAGCTGACCGGCGGGGACTACGTGCGCCTGTCCGCCGAGCGCTACGGCGGCAGCATCAACGACAGCTGGCTGGATCGCCCGCTGGCCATTGCCGGACGGGTGATGGCGCGCACCGGGACGGGGCTTGCCTCCCGGCTGGTGGATCTGCGGCAGGACACGGTGCTGATCCCCCGGCTGGCCATCCATCTCAACCGCAGCGTCAACGACGGGTATCGCTACGACCCTGCCAAGGATCTGGTGCCCCTGTGGGGCGCCGCCTCCGCTGCGGGCACGCTGCGCCGCCGTCTGGCGGAGGAGGCCGGCTGCCGGGAAGATGAGCTGTGCGCCTCCGATCTTATGATCTACAACCCCCAGCCCTGCCGGGTCTGGGGCCCGGCAGGCGAGTTTTTGTCCGGCCCCCGGCTGGATGACCTGGCCTGCGTGTTCACCTGCGCCAAGGCGTTTTTGGAAGCGTCGGACGGGCGCGCCGTGCCCGTGCTGTGCGTATACGACAACGAGGAGATCGGCTCGGAGACGAAGCAGGGCGCCGCGGCTCCGGCACTGGCGGCGCTGCTGCGGCGCATCGCAGGCGCGCTGGGCCGGCCCTATGAGGCGCTGGTGCAAAGCTCGCTGCTGCTCTCCTGCGACAACGGGCACGCCCGGCACCCCAACCACCCGGAGCTATCCGACCCGGCGGAGGCGCCGCTGCCCGGCGGCGGCGTGATGATCAAGCATTCGCCCCGCTACGCCACCGACGGCTGGTCCGCCGCCGTGTTTGAGGAGCTTTGCCGCCGGGCGAACGTGCCGGTGCAGCACTACTCCAATCGCCCGGATCAGGCGGGCGGAGCCACGCTGGGCAATATCGCCGACACGCAGGTGGACGTGGCCACCGTGGACATCGGCGTGGCGCAGCTGGCCATGCACTCGTGCTACGAGACCATGGGCACGGCGGACGCCGCCTTCTTTACCGACGCAGTGCGCGCCTTTTACGGCGCCGCTCTCCGCGTGGACGGGGACGGCGTGGAAATCCTGTAACGCATCTGGGGGGATCGGCTTGGCGCTTTCCGCTCTGTTTATCTTCAACAGCGTCCTCTTCGGCGTAGGACTGGCCATGGACGCGTTTTCCGTGTCGCTGGCCAACGGGCTCAACGAGCCCGCCATGCCCAGGCGCAGGATGTGCCTGATCGCCGGCACCTTCGCCGCCTTTCAGGTCGCCATGCCCCTGCTGGGGTGGCTGGCGGTGCACACCGTGGCCACCGCCTTTTCCACAGCGGCGCGGTACATCCCGTGGGCGGCCTTCCTCCTGCTGGCATGGATCGGCGGCAAAATGCTGTGGACCGGCCTGCGCCGGACGGCGGAGGAGCCTGCGGCGGTAGGTCTGCGGGCGCTGCTGGTGCAGGGAGTGGCCACCTCCATCGACGCGCTGTCGGTGGGATTCACCATCGCGGAATACGACGCTGCTGCGGCGCTGACGGAGTCGCTGATCATCGGGGCGGTCACCTTTGCCGTGTGCATGGTGGGGCTGGTGCTGGGCAAGCGGTTCGGCACGGTGCTCTCCTCCAAGGCCTCGGTGCTGGGCGGGCTGATCCTGATCGCCATCGGGCTGGAGATCCTGCTGAGCCATCTGCTGGGAGGATAAAAACGGCATACGGTAAACCGGGGACGCACGTTTGAGGCACGCTCCGCATGGAAGGCGCCCGCGATCATGCTCGCTCTCGTCCCCACCTCATCCGACCTCGCTTCGCTCGGCCACCTTCCCCTCGAGGGGAAGGCATGAGGAGCGTTCCCGTCTCTGGGGGCGGCGGAACGGCGTCGCAGTGAGAGAGCTGTCAGATGGAAGTAAAAAACAGGTGTGGCCACAGCGGTCCCGCCTGTTTTTTCTGCCTGTTATGGATCATTTTATATAGGCAAAGCCGGATGCTCTTTACGTGTGTGGCCGATAACAACTCTGCTGACAAACAGGGCTCATCGGGCAAACCCGAATATATCGGGGATGGCATCGGCCCCGAATGTCTGTATTCCCATTCTGTACATCGCTTT
>JAFTBL010000138.1 GCA_017455225.1 Oscillospiraceae bacterium | reverse complement strand
TGCTTGCTGTATTTCAGGGAGGCGTACAGCACGAAGGTGAGCACGAACACCACGATGATGTTCAGCAGGTAGTCGTACTTGCCGATCACGGGCACCCAGCCCGCGCGGGTTGCCTGATTGATGATGCCGATCTTGCCGCTGCCCTTGGGCACCTCCCACACGGTGACGTAATACGCCACCAGCTGGGTCGCCACGTAGTTCATCATCAGGGTGAACAGCGTCTCGTTGGTGTTCCATTTGGCCTTGAACACCGCGGGGATCAGGCCCCAGATCGCGCCGGCGGCGAGGGCGCTGACCAGCATGACGACGATCAGCAGCGCGTTGGGGAGCTTATCGCCCAGCAGGATCATGCAGGCGGCGGTGGCAAGACCGCCGATGAGCACCTGCCCCTCCGCGCCGATGTTCCAGAAGCGCATCTTGAACGCGGGGGTCACGGCAAGGGAAACGCAAAGCAGCATGGCGATGCCCTGCAGAAGGCTCCAGATACGGCGGCTGGTACCGAACGCGCCGCTCAGCATGGTGGAATAAACCTTAACGGGATCGATATGCGTCAGGAACATGGTGATCAGCGCGCAGACGATCAGCGCGGCCACGACGGAGCCGATGCGGATCGCCCATGCCTGCTGCCACGGGATCGACGCTTTTTTGGTGATGTGGAACAGCGGCTCGCGAGGCGTTTTCCCGCCGTTTTCCGCTGTCACAGGGGTGTTTTTATCAGGCATCGGCGTTGTCTCCCTTCACGTTGTCGGATTTCGTCATCAGCAGGCCGATCTCTTCCTTGACGGCTCCCCTGCCGTCCACGATACCGGTGATCTTGCCGGAGTTGATGACCATGATACGGTCGCACAGTTCCACCAGCACGTCCAGGTCTTCGCCCACGAAGATGATGGCGGCGCCGCTCTGTTTCTGCTCGTTCAGCAGGTTGTAGATCATATAAGAGGAGTTGATATCAAGGCCACGGACGGGGTAGGCCACCATCAGCACCTTGGGGGCGGAGGAGATCTCGCGGCCCACCAGCACCTTCTGCACGTTGCCGCCGGAGAGCTTTCTCACCGCGGTGGTGGGACCGGGGGTGACCACTTCCAGATCGCTGATGATCTTTTCCGCCAGATCGGCGGGCGCCTTCCGCTCCAGGAAAACCGATTTGCCGGAACGGTAGCTGCGCAGCATCACGTTGTCGATGATGTCCATGTTGCCCACCAGGCCCATACCGAGGCGGTCCTCCGGCACAAAGGAGAGCCGCACGCCCAGATTGCGGATCTGCATGGGCGTTTTGTTGCGCAGGTTTTCCGGGGTGTCGTTGGCGGGGTTGATATAGATGATCTCCCCGCTGTCCAGCTTCTGAAGGCCTGCGATGGATTCCAGCAGCTCCCGCTGGCCGCTGCCCGCGATGCCCGCGATGCCGAGGATCTCGCCGCTGCGGGCGGTAAAGCAGATATCGTCGAGGACCTTTCTGCCCTCCACGTTGCGGCAGTTGATGTGCTTGACGATCAGCCGGTCCTTCGGATCCACAGGTTCGGCCCGGTCTATATTAAGCGAGACCTTTTTGCCCACCATCATTTCGGTGAGCTCGCTCTCGTTGCTCTCTTTCGTATTCACGGTGGCAATGAATTTGCCCTTACGCAGCACCGTCACCCGGTCGGTCAGCGCCAGCACCTCGTGGAGCTTGTGGGTGATGATGACGATGGATTTGCCGTCGTCGCGCATTTTGCGCAGCACGCTGAACAGCTTGTCCGTCTCCTGCGGGGTCAGCACGGCGGTGGGCTCGT
>JAFTBL010000137.1 GCA_017455225.1 Oscillospiraceae bacterium | reverse complement strand
CTACTCTCCTCCGTCATCGCCTTTGCCACCGGTACCTCCTGGGGCACCATCGGCATCATGGCTCCCATCGTCTGCCAGGTGTTTGACTACGGCACCAACCCGGTGCTGTGCACCATCGGCCTGGCTGCCTGCTGCGCCGGCGGCGTGTGCGGCGACCACTGCTCCCCCATCTCCGATACCACCATCATGGCCTCTGCGGGCGCCCACTGCTATCACATCAACCACGTGAATACGCAGCTGCCCTACGCCATCACCGTGGTGTGCGTGAGTGCGATCGGCTTCATCATCGCCCCCTTCATCAAGCTCTGGTACATCTGCCTTGCGATCGAGATCGTGCTGATGATCGTGGTGCTGCTGGTGATCAAGGCCATCGTCAGCAAGAAGCACGCCGGTATCTTCGAGGAAATGAAGAAGGCCGACGAGGCTCTGAAGGCGTAACGCGATCCCAAAAAAATATCCGGGGCAGACGCCCCGGATATTTTTTGTCTTTTTCCTGCCGCTCAGAACATCTTGTCCACGTAGCGGTTCAGCTTTTCCGCGTCGTAGCTGTCCCGGTAGGTGTTCTGGAACCGCTTCACCGTCAGCGAGTTGAACTGCAGCACCTTGCGGTAGCGCACCAGTCCCAGCGCCAGCCCCACCGTCATGCAGATAGGGCCGAAGCTGATCCGCGTGGCCACGTAGACCCGCGCCCCCAGCACGATCAGCGCGATGATCACGCCGGCCGCCTGCTTTTTCGGCTCCATTTCCTTCACCTGTGCCTCCCGGATCACGCCCTCCTCGATCATGGCGCGGGCAAAGCGCTTCTGCACGCCGAAGGTGGACGCCGCGTTGAGCGCCACGGGCGCCGCCACGAAGAAGGAAAAAGCGGTCACGCCCACGTTTGCCAGCAGCAAAGAAAGATTATCCATGGTATTCCTCCTGTCATTCGTCCTCATACACCACGCGCACGTCGTTGCGCGCAGTGAGATAGAGCATATTGCAATAGGCCAGTGAAAAATCCACCTTGTCGCCCACCCGGAATGGCCTTTTCGCCTCGGTCACATCCAGCACACAGTGGTCGGAGGACGCGCCCCAGATCCACACGCCCTCGTCCCGGGGCAGCAGCGCCTCCACGTTGCCCGCGTCCGCCCGGCCGAAGCCCAGCAGCGCCCGGCGGCGGATGCCGTAGTCGGTATAGGTGGGCTTGTTGCCGAAAGCGTCGATGCAAAGCGTGCCCTGCGGGTAGCTGGGCTTTGTTTTGATCTCCAGCACCTCTGCCGTCAGGGTAAAGGTGTCCATGGCCAGATAGTCCATGTCCTCAATGTGCCACTCCAGCTGCAGATCCTTGCCCAGCAGGATATTCTCACCGATGCGCAGGTGGTTCACGCCCCGGGGCATGGTGCCCCAGTGCACCAGCGTATAGGAACTGGTGGCGCCGCCGGAGATCGTCTCCAGCCGGCGGCCGATGGTCTGCTCCACCCGGCGCGCCAGCGCCAGCAGCGCCTCCATCTTATCCGGCGTAGGCTGCACCGAGCCCACGCAGCCCAGATTCACACCGATCCCTTGCAGGTGCACGTGAGGCAGCTCCCGTTCCACCCGGGCGCACACCTCCACCAGCTCGTCGTGATCCCAGTAGCCCTCCCGCAGATCGCCCAGATCGGCCATGACCACCACCCGGTGGACGCGCTGGCGCCGGGCGCACTCCTGCTCCAGCAGCGCCAGCGTGTCCCACTCGCTCTGCAGCGATGTTTCGCACAGCTCCACCAGCGCCGGAAGCTCCGACGGGCCGGGCACGCGCAGCATGACGTAGGGTCCCGGCACACCCGCCTGCCGCAGCGCCTCGATCTGTTCCAGCCGGCTGCTGCCCAGGGAAGACACGCCGCCCTCCCGCATGGCGCGGGCCACCGGCGGCAGTGCGCTGCAGCCCTTGACCACGCCGCACACCTCGATCCCCCATGGCCGGCACCTGCTCACGATCTGCCGGGTGTTCTCCTTCAGCTTGGGCAAAGAAACCGTCAACCGGGGAAAAAGCCGTTCCACCGCGTACCACCCCACTTTCTTACCACATGGAGATATTGTACCATAAAAAACCTCCTCCGTCCATGGTTTGCCGCATTTTTCAGGCGGAATTCCCGTCCCTTGCGAAAAATTGACAATTCCATACGGCGGTGCTACAATAAGTGCCGTGAAAGGCGCAGGGGAAGACCTGCGCAGACAGAAGGAGGAAAAAGCATGTTTCAGTTTCTCATCGATCAGTTGAAAAAGAACCCCCGGAAGATCGTATTCACCGAGGGCACGGACGCCCGCATTCTGGAGGCCTCCGCCCGGCTGCTGTCCGGCACGTTTTTGACGCCGGTGCTGGTGGGCAACCCCGACGAGGTGATGGCTGCCTCCGAGAAGGCCGGCTTCAATATTCGCGGCGCTGAGATCATTGACCCCGCCAATTTCGACAAGATGGACGAGATGGTGGCCAAGATGGTGGAGCTGCGCAAGGGCAAAATGACCGAGGAGCAGTGCCGCGCCGCGCTGAAGAAGGGCAACTATTTCGGCACCATGCTGGTGAAGATGGGCTATGCCGACGCTCTCCTGGGCGGCGCCACCTATTCCACCGCCGACACCGTCCGCCCCGCGCTGCAGATCATCAAGACCAAGCCGGGCAGCAAGATCGTGTCCTCCTGCTTCATTCTGGTGCGCCCCTCCGCCACCGGTGAGCGGGAAGTACTGGCCATGGCGGACTGCGCCATCAACATCAAGCCCAACGAGGACGAGCTGGTGGAGATCGCGCTGGAGACCGCCAAGACCGCCAGGATCTTCGGTGTGGATCCCAAAGTCGCCTTCCTGAGCTACTCCACGCTGGGCTCCGGCTCCGGCGAGGACGTGGACAAGATGCGCAACGCCTGCGCCAAGGCCAAGGCCGCCGCACCCGAGCTGGACATCGATGGCGAGCTGCAGTTTGACGCCGCCGTGTCCCCCCGCGTCGCCCACACCAAGGCGCCCGAATCCAAGGTGGCCGGTCACGCCAACACCTTCGTATTCCCCGACATCAACGCCGGTAACATCGGCTACAAGATCGCCCAGCGTCTGGGCGGCTTCGATGCCTATGGCCCCATTCTGCAGGGCCTGAACGCTCCCATCAACGATCTGAGCCGCGGCTGCAACGCCCAGGAGGTCTACTCCATGGCCATCATCACCGCCGCGCTGGGGCTGGAGCAATAAGATGCGCCTGCTGCTGATCCGCCACGGCGACCCGGATTACCAGCACGACTGCCTGACCGCTGCCGGGCGTCAGGAGGCAAAGGCGCTGGCAGCCCTGCTGTGCCGGGAGCGGATCGACGCCTTTTACGCCTCGCCGCTGGGCCGGGCGCAGGAAACGGCCGACTATGCGCTGCGCGCCGCGGGTCGCACCGCCGAAACGCTGGACTGGCTGCAGGAGTTCCCTGCCCGGATCGATATCAACGGCAACTCCACGCTGCAGAGGGCGTATCCCGACACGGCCCGCTGGCCGGACGGGCGGTTTGCCTCCCGCATCGTGTGGGACGTGGTGCCCGCTGTGCTGCGGTCTGACCCCCGGTATCTGGATGGCGCCCTCTGGCGTCAGACCGAGGTGGCCCTCCACAGCAACATGGCGCCGCTGTACAACCGGGTCTGTGCCGGGCTGGACGCGCTGCTGGCGCGCCACGGATACCTCCGCCTGCCGGACGGTACCTACCAAGCAGAGCGGCCCAACGGCGACACGCTGGCGCTCTTCTGCCACTTCGGCGTGACAGGCGTGATGCTCAGCCACCTGTGGGGTGTATCTCCCTTTGCTGTGTGGCACGGCGCCGTCACGCTGCCCACCTCGGTGACGGAGGTGTACACCGAGGAACGGGAGCCCGGCGTGGCCGCCTTTCGCTGCACCCGCATAGGCGACTGCTCTCACCTGTATGCCGCCGGGCTTGCCCCTTCGTTCTCCGGTCGCTTTTGTGAGCAATTCAGCGACGATACGCGTCATTGAACAAGCAACATAAGACCCGCGGGCGTTTGCCCGCGGGTCTTATGTTGCTTGTTTTTGCTTTTCAGCTCCGATCAGCCCGGAAGTATCTCCGACTCGTCCTCGCTCGGTGCCAGAACGACCGACGAGGCCGTCAGCACCGACTCTTCCAGCAGATCCAGTGCCAGTTCAGGTCTTTCATACCGTTTTTTCATGCCGCGCTCTCCTTTCCGGGTCAGCCCAGTGTCTTGACGCTCTCGCTGTACTGCCACAGCGCTTTGCACATGTTGGTCAGCGGGGTCTTTTCCGCGTTATCCGCGTACAGCGTCAGCGCCTGCCGGATATAGTCGTACACGCCCATATCGAAGCTCAGCGTGCTCTCGCCCAGCGTGGCGGTCACGGCAAAGCTGCCGCTCAGCCGCGCCGCAGCAACGGGGATATCCACGTAGTAATGCTGGCCGTCGGCGTGCGCCGTCACGGTCACGTCCACCGCCGTCTCGCCGTAGGCAACGGTCACAGCGGGGGCGGCGCCCGCGGTAAAGTACAGCCGCAGCAGCGTGGTATCCTTGCACAGCAGGCTCTTGCCGTAGAAGCTGATGCCCTCGGCCGTCGTCACCTTGTCCTCGTCCGCCTCGTAGTAAGAGGTCACGCCCTCGGCCGTGAGGCTGGGCAGGTTGGCTGCCAGCTCGGCCGCGTTCACGCTCGTCAGCGACGGATCAAAGTAGAGCGCCGCTGCCTCGCCGTAATGCTTTACGGCCTCGGCCGCTGCCTTCACCGCGGCGGTCTGGCCGGAGCCCTCCGCCGTCAGTTGGTTCAGATACTCCTCCACGGAGTAATCCACGGTGTAGAGCGTCTTTTCGCCGTGGCTCAGCGTGGCGGTAACGGTCTTGTTCATCTCCTTGGCGGTAAGACGGGCGGTATAGCGTCCGTTGGCCTCGTCCAGCGGCGCCACGGTATCCACGCCGTCCACCGTGAAGGTCATCACCGCGTCCGCCGCGTCGGAGGTCACGTAGAAGTTCAGCCCCAAATCCGCCGCCAGCGTCACGGACACGTCCGTCTTGTACACGTTGTCGGTCAGGGCAATGGTGCTTCCGCCGCCGGAGATCGCCTCGCTCTTCACCGCGTCAAAGATCGTATCGGTGATCCTGCGGGACACCGCCGCGCTGTTGCAGGTGTAGCTTGCGTTGGTGTTGCCCGCCAGCAGGATCGGCACGTTGCTGTCGTTGCCGGAGAACGTACAGCGCTCCAGAGAGATCACGCCGGTGAACACGATAGCGCCGGCGCCTTCCACGGCGTTCGTGCTGTTGCCGGTGAACTCCGTGTCGGTAGCCACCAGATAGCCCGCCGTCTTGCTGCCGCTCTGCGCCACGAACACGGCGCCGCCGGTCTGCTTGGCGGTGTTGGTGGCGGTGTTGTTGGACACCACGCACCGCTCCATCATCACCTTGGCGTTGCTCACGATGTACAGCGCGCCGCCGCCGTACTGGCCGCTGGCCGTGTTGCCGTCCAGCACGCTGTCCGTCAGCGTCAGCTCGGTGCCGGCATTGGCCACGTAGATGGCGCCGCCCTTATTGGTGGCAGCGCAGTTGCGCACCTCGCAGTGGCTCAGCTCGGCCACCTTGCCCACGTACACGCCGCCGCCGCCGCTTGTGTAGTTGGTCAAACCGTTCTGCACGGTCACGTACGCCACTTCGGCGTTGGCGCCCTGCACGCCCAGCACGCCGCGCTCGGCCTCGTACTCGTCCGTGCCGTTCAGCCGTCCGTCGAGGATCAGCCGGGCATTCTCCTTGCCCAGCAGTTTCACGTTCTGGGCGGTGATGTTGATCAGGAACTTACCGCTGTCACGAGCGGAGGCGTATACCGTCACGTTCGCGTCGCCCTCGGTGGTCACGGTGATGGCCTTGTCCAGCGTCACCACACCGTCAAGCACCACCGTATCCGCCACGATCACCACGGTCTGGCCTGCCTCGGCAGCAGCCACCGCCTCCGCCAGCGTGTCGTAGGCCGTCAGCGTCTCGTCGATCACGGCAGCCTTGCCGGTCAGCTCCATGAAATACGTCTTACCGTCGCCGGTCGCATAGGTGCCGTAGCTGCCGTAGCTGGCGCCGGACACGGCACCGCTGCCCTGCAGCTCAAACACACCGCCGCTGACGTTGCCGCCCGCGGTCACGGTCACACCGTCCGCCACTGCGGCAGTGCCGGTCAGTGCCACCGCCTCACCGGCGGTCAGGGTCACGTTCTTGGTGAAGGTCTCGCCGTCCAACTCCAGATCACCCAGCAGCGTAATGGTGCCGCCGGCCTCCGCCGCAGCGATGGCGTCTGCCAGCATGGCAAACTCGTCGTCGCCTACGGTGGCGACCACGCCCGCATTCTTCAGCCCGGTGGTCAGGATCTCATAAGTGTACTCTCCGGGGTCGGCGTTGCGGTCTCCGGCCACCACGATCTTCACATTGGGCTCGGCGATCAGATAGGCATTGGCAGCCGCCTCGGCGTCCTTGGCAGCGGTGGAGTCATTGTCCTTGTTGGTGTAGGCGTACAGCTCGCAGCCGGGCCAGAAGGCCAGCTTCTTCTCCGTCACGCCGGAGCCGGTGTCGCCCATGGCCCACTTGTAGAAGTCGGCCTGCACGATGTTGTTGTAGTAGCCGTGGTGGGCCATCTGCAGCGCGTCGCACTCCAGCTCCGCCACTGTGTAGTTGGCCAGAATGGCCTCGGTGCTGGGCTGAGCGCAGTCGCCGGTCATCATGATCCGCTGGCCGTTGATGGTCACGGTGAACACCAGGGAGCTGTCGTTGAAGTTCCACAGGTCGTTGGGGGCGGACAGCTCGTAGGTGTACAGGAATTCCACCTCGGTGCCGGCAAACTGCATCACCGTGCCGGGATGGGGCTTATACACCGTAGCGCCGGGGAAATACGTGCTGATCGCGGACAACACCGCGTCGCGGTACAGGGTGTTCTGAGGCCCTCCGTTGGTGAGGTTTTCATTGTAGGAGCTGACGTTGGGGAAGTTGAAGGTCACACTGTTGAGTGTCACGCTGCTGCCGTAAGCGGCGGCAAAGGTCGTGAACGCGCCCACGTGATCCCGGTGGCTGTGGGTCAGGATCCACGTGTCGATCACCGGCTTGGTGCCGCCGGACAGCTCCGTCAGCTTGTCGTACAGGCGCTCGGCCTCCGCCGCATCGTCATAGCCGCCGTCCACCACGATGAAGTGTCCGTCGGACAGGCGGAAGATGAAGCTCATGCCAAAGCACTTATCCCGGTTGCTGTCCTTCAGATGCTCCTGGTCGCCGGTTCCCAGCATGGTCACGGTGGGCGTCGCGCTGCCGGCAGCCACCGGTGCGATGGCGGGCAGGGTCACGCCTGTGTCGGCGATCACCCGAAGGGTCTTGCTGCCGGGAGTGGCCGCCACCGTCACGGTGACGTCGCCCTTGGTGTAGGTGCCGAACAGGTTGGCGCCGATGGTGTTGGAGGTATAAGCGGTGTAGCCCGCGCTCACCAGCGCCGCGGTGTAGGCGGCGTAGTCGGCGGTCACCTTGTCCCCGCCGGTCAGCCGCCAGGTGATCTCCTCGGTCACGCCGTCGGCGGGAGAATTGCCGGTCTTGTCAGAGCCGTTGGTCAGATAGCCGTACAGCACGGCCTCGCCGTCCATCACGGCCAGATCCGGCAGGGCGGCAAGCACCGTCTGGCTGCCGGAGGTGCGGCCCGCGTCGGCGTAGATGTTGCCCCGCAGCACCCATACCATGCCGTTGGTCACGTCCACCGCCGTCTTCTCCGTGGTGTCGAACACGCAGTTCTGGATCAGACGGGTATAGGTGTCGGTGTCGTTGGCGGCGGAGATGATATAGCCGTTGGTGCGCAGCGTCCCCGGGTCGCTGGAGTAATAGGTGCT
>JAFTBL010000136.1 GCA_017455225.1 Oscillospiraceae bacterium | reverse complement strand
TCTTCAGCACGGCACCGTCGATGTCAAAGGGGAACGCCATGCGCTCCTCCCCCAGCCGGCGGATCTCCTCCAGAATGTCCTCCGGGTCGGAAAGCGCCGTGTGGGGGATCACCTTGAAATGCTGGGAGGCCAGATACTCAATGGTCTCGGTGTGGGTGGTGAAGGTCTTTCCCTCCGCCAGCTGCAGGTTGAACACGGCAATGTCCAGCTTGCGCTGAGCCGCCACCTTGGGATCCAGCTGGCGCAGGGAGCCGGCCGCCGCGTTGCGGGGGTTGGCCAGCAGAGACTTGCCCTCGATCTCGCGGCGGGCGTTGATCTCCTCGAACACCTGCCGGGACATATACACCTCGCCCCGGACGATGAGCCGGGGCAGCTTGTCCGGCAGTGTCATGGGGATGGAGCGGACGGTGCGCAGATTTTCTGTCACGTCCTCTCCCACCCGGCCGTCGCCCCGGGTGGCGCCGCGATAGAACACGCCGTCGCGGTATTCCAGCGCCACCGACAGCCCGTCCACCTTGGGCTCCACGCTGTATACGGCGCCGGGCACCGTTTCCGCCACGTGGGCGAGGAACTGGCGCACCTCGTCGCCGTTGAACACGTCCTGCAGGCTCTCCAGCGGCACAGGGTGCTCCACCGGGGCAAACTCGCTCAGCGCAGCGCCGCCCACCCGCTGGGTGGGGGAATCCGGTGTGATCTGATCCGGGTGCTCCGCCTCCAGATCCTCCAGCCGGCGCAGCAGCCGGTCGTATTCAAAATCCGAGATGGTGGGCGCGTCCTCCACGTAATAGCGGCGGCCGTGCTCGTTCAGCTCATCCCGCAGGCGCTTCATTTCTTCCCGATAATCCATACTTCTCACCCGTTATTCATAATGTAGTCCTCCGCGTATTGCTCGATCTGAGAGGGCAAGGTGCTGAAATTGGTATAATTGTCCGGCACCGTGCCGACGATCACCGTCTCCGCCACCGCCATCTCGTTGGAGACAAGGGTGGAGGTGGTGAACGTGGGCAGCAGGATGCTGACCGCCACGTCGATCCGCAGCAGGATGCGGTGGCGGGTCTGGTTGATACCGGCGGCGCTGAACTCGTTGTGGAAGCTGGCCGATGCTGAGCCCACCGTCTGCATCCGCACCCGCAGCGCAGGCCCCCTGCCCGCCAGCAGAGCCGAGCCCGTCAGCGTGCCCACGGGGATGGACAGCTCGGTGGTGGAGACCTCCCCCAGCCGCTGCAATATCCGGTCGGTGATGCCGGTCTGCAGGCGGTTGGCCTCCCGCATATTGCTGCGCAGCGCCGTGATATGGCCGCCGCCGTCCTTGTCCAGTGTGATCAGCGTGTCGTATTCGATCTCCCCGTCGCTGACCGCCTCACTGACGGCAGAGGCCACGATCCGGTTCACCGAATTGTTGACCCGGGACACCGCCATGCTGACCAGCACGGGCTTGAGATGCACCAGCATCGCCACGCACAGTGCCAGCAGCAGCACGCAGGGAACGCCCAGCCACACGGCAAGGCGGGCGCGCCGGGTCAGGCGCAGATAGCGAAGTCGCTTCACGGCATACACCCCCTGCCAGTATATGCCGGCGGATGCCTCCTATTCCCTCCAGCCGTTGACGATGGCCTTGAAGGTCTTGCCCCGCTCCATGAAGTTCTTGAACTGGTCGAACGCCGCGCAGGCGGGCGAAAGCGTGACCACGTCGCCGGGGACGGCGCTGTCCCGCGCCGTTTCCACCGCCTTTTCAAAGGGAGCGGCGCGCAGGATCCGGGGGCAGCCCTCCCGGTAGCCGGGCGCCGAGCGCACCGCCGTCTCGATCTTGTCCGCAGTGGCGCCGCACAGCACCAGCGTTTTCACGTGAGATACGATCTCCGGCCCCAGCACGTCGAAGGGGATGTGCTTGTCGTACCCGCCGGCGATGAGGATCACCTTTTCCCGGAAGGATCGCAGTCCGGCGATGGTGCGGCTGGGGCTGGAGGCGATGGAATCGTTGTAGTACCGCACGCCGCGGTAGGTGCGTACCAGCTCGATCCGGTGCTCCACGCCGCCGAATTCCCGGGCAAAGCTCCGGATGATCCCGTCCGGCACCAGCCCCTCCACAGCGGCGATGGCCGCCATCTAATTCTCCACGTTGTGGACGCCGGGCAGCCGGATGTCCGCCACGTCCATGATCTGCCGCTCGGCGCCGCCGTGCCGGTCCATCACGGCGGTGCCCCGGAGGAACACGCCCTCCGCCGGCTCCTCCCGGCGGCTGAACAGGCGCACGGCGCCGGGGGCGCGGGCGCTTTGAGCGCGGGTGATGTCGTTGTCGGCGTTGAAAACCGCCGTGTCGCCGGGCCGCTGGTGGCGGAAGATGTTCTCCTTGGCCGCCACGTATTCCGCCATGTCCCGGTGCACGTCCAGATGGTTGGGCGCCAGATTGGTCACCACCGCCACATGGGGGCTTGCCTGCATGGTCAAAAGCTGGAAGGAGCTCAACTCCAGCACGGCGTAGTCCCCGGGGCGCATCTCGTCCGCCTGACACAGCAGCGGATGGCCGATGTTGCCGCCCACGTGGACGGTGTGCCCCGCCTTGCGCAACAGCTCCGCGATGATGGTGGTGGTGGTAGTCTTCCCGTCCGAGCCGGTGACAGCGATGATGGGACAGGGGCAGACCTCAAAAAACGCCTCCATCTCCGAGGTCAGCCGGGCGCCCCGGGCCACGGCCGCCGCCAGCTGCGGCACGTCCGGCCGCAGACCGGGGGTGCGAAAGATCACGTCGTGATCCAGCCCCTCCAGATAGTCCTCCCCCAGCCGCAGCGTCACGCCGAGGGAGTCGAGCCGGGCCGCCGTCTCCTCCCCCAGCGCCGCGCGAGAGCGCCGGTCACAGGCGGTGACGGACACGCCGGAGGCGGCCAGCTTTTCGATCAGGGGCGTGTTGCTGACGCCGATGCCGATCACCGCCACGCGGCGGTCGCTCAGTCGGCGGATATAATCCTGCAAGGTCACGGAACGTTCCTCCTGCCAAAAAATTCTGTTACCATTATACACGATTTGCCCCGGCAGTTCAATCGAAATTCCGGCGATTTCACCTTGACTTTCCCCGCCGGCTTGGGTACAATGTTCCTGCGAGCGGATCAGACAGTCGCGGGGGTAAGGCGAAAGCCTGCCCATGAGGAAAGTCCGGGCTCCACAGGGCAAGGATAACGGGTAACGCCCGCCGAAGGCGACTTCAGGACAAGTGCAACAGAGAGATACCGCCGCAGGCGCGCTGCGCCGGCGGTAAGGGTGGAAAGGCGAGGTAAGAGCTCACCCGTCGGCTGGAGACAGCGCGACGCTGTAAACTCTATCCGGAGCAACACCGGTATGGGAGCATACGGCCGGCCCGGCCGCTCCCGGGGTGGCTGGATCGCGCCGGCAACGGCGCGGCTAGATAGATGGCTGTCAAGACAGAACCCGGCTTACAGATCCACTCGCAGAAAATATGGGCGCACCGGCGGCATACGCCTAT
>JAFTBL010000135.1 GCA_017455225.1 Oscillospiraceae bacterium | reverse complement strand
GCGAGGAGAGCGACGGCCAGAGAGTCCAGACAGTACAACGACGGATGAGGTGAGAAGACGATGAAGCAGGAATATGATTTCTCCGACGCGCGGAAGAATCCGTATGCGGACAGGGTCAAGCAGCAGATCACGATCAATCTGAATCAGCGTACGGTTCAGTACTTCAAGGATCTGGCGGAAACGACCGGGCTTCCGTACCAGACCCTGATCAATCTGTATCTGACGGACTGCGCCAGACAGCACAGAAAGCTGACCGTATCGTGGGAGTGACGAGAAAACCGCTCCGGCAATACGAAAGCAGTCGCTGACCGCTTTAGGCGAACGCACTCAATTGATTAGACAAGCGGATGAAACTGCCGCGCGGTGAACCGGATCTGTCCACCGCGCGGCAGTTTTTGAACAAAAGGCAGCGCTTCCCCATTGACGGCAGACTGTTCCTGCCTCTATAAGGCAACTCCTGCCGTGACAGCAAGGAACCGTCAATTTAAACAAAAATAACCTGTTTTTATTGTGCATCAATAATGGATTTTTAGAACTTCAAAAGAATTGATTTTTCGCTTGACTTCTCCTGCCCGTTTGCCTATAATGTGCGCGGAAAAACGGCTTTCCAACATTTTTTCATGACAACCGGAATGGGGTGACAACATGAAAATCGATACCAACAAACCTTTCCCTTCCCGCTTTCAGGCGCAGTACGACAGGGTGTTCGGCCAGGAAGCGCCGCTGTTTATGGTGGTGGGCGACCTGACGCTGGCCCAGCAGTACGGCGAATGCGCCCTCTGCTTTGCCCCGGACGCGGTGTATGCCTTTGACGAGGCCCACCAAGACGGCGTTCTGCGGGTGGGGTACGACGCAATCAAAGAGGCCAAGGTCAAGCGGATGTACGGCAACGCCACCTTTGACGTGTACTTAAAGGAGGGCGGCCGGAAAAAGCTGGTCCGCTTCACCTTTGCCGCCGCCAACGTGGCGGACGCCGGCGCGGATTTCATCAACGGGATGATCGCCGGGGAGGACGCGGCGGAGCTGCTGGCCGGGGTGGAGAACACCTTTTTAAAGCAGCGTTCCTTCTGCCCCAAGTGCGGCAGAAAGCTGCCCTCGCCGGACGCGGAATGCCTGAACTGCAAGGGCAAGGGGAAGATGATCTCCAAATTCGCCCAGTACGCCAAGCCCTTCAAAAAGGGGCTGATCGTGTGCATGCTGCTGTCCGTCTTCACCACCGCCATGTCCCTGATCCCGCCCTACGTAACGGGCTATATGGTGGATACGGTGCTGCCCGCCCGCGACGGCAGGGCGCTGGTCACCATGATCCTGGCGCTGCTGGGGGTATACGTGCTGCAGTACGCCGTTTCCGCTCTGCGTACCTACCTGCTGCGCATGACCGGCGATAAATTCATCATCGGCATGAAAAAGGATATCTACGCCCGGGCGCAGCGCCTGCCCATGAGCTTTTACGACAAGACCTCCACCGGCTCCGTCATCAACCGCATCAACGGCGATACCGCCATGATCCAGAACTTCGTGCTGCGGGTCACCCAGGACGCGGTGGTGCAGTTCTTCACGCTGATCGGCATCCTGGTCATCATGTGCTGCCTGAACTGGAAGCTGACCCTCTTCTCGCTGGCGCCCATCCCCTTTGTGGCGCTGATCGGCCGCTTTTTCGGCAAAAAGATCGGCCCCCGCTATATGCGCCTGTGGCGCAGGGGGGCTTCCATCACCACGCTGCTGACGGATACCATCCCCGGCATACGGGTCATCAAGGCCTTTACCAATGAAAAGGCGGCGGTGGAAAAGTACAACGCCTACAACGACGAGTGGCTGAAGGAGGACGCCCACGTGGCCAAGATCTCCAGCATCTTCCCGGCGTTCATGACCTTTCTGGTCACCTGCGGGTCCCTCATCATCTGGTACTCCGGCGGTTCCTTCGTCATCTCCGGCGAAACGGGCTTTTCCATCGGTCTGCTGGTCAGCTTCGTCTCCTACGCCAGCATGTTCTACGGGCCCGTCAACTTCTTCGCCAACTTTTCCGATACCTATCAGAACACCCTGGCCAGCGCGGAAAAGCTGCTGGATATTCTGGACGCGGAGCCGGAGCACGACTTCGGCAAGGGCAACGTGCCGGAGCGCATTGAGGGCAAAATCGAGCTGAAGAACGTCAATTTCTCCTTCGACCGCAGCAAAAAGGCCCTCAGCAACATCAACCTCACCATCGAACCCGGCGACGTGGTGGGCATCGTGGGCACCACCGGCAGCGGCAAGTCCACCCTGATCAACCTCATCATGCGCTATTACGACGACTATGAGGGCGAGATCTTCATCGACGGCAAAAACATCCGGGAT
>JAFTBL010000134.1 GCA_017455225.1 Oscillospiraceae bacterium | reverse complement strand
CGTCCGCGCCCGTCATCGTCAGCTGAACGTCACCGTCATGGGCACCACCGAGGACGTGGAGGATCGCAAGTGGAACGGCGGCGAGGTGATCAACACCCTGCGCAAGTTCACCGACGAGGAGAAGGCCTACGACGTGCACTATACCCTGCAGCAGCAGCGGTAAAACAGAAATGATACCTCAAAAAAAGCGGCAAAGCCGCTTTTTTTGACCGTAGAAACATAAGGAGACCGTATCATGAAATTACAGGCCAAATGGCTGGCCCCCTCCGTCCCTGTTGCGGAGGCGGCGATCACGTACCGCAAATCGTTCCGTCTGGATCGCCCGGTGGCTGCCGCCCGGCTGCGCGTCACCGCGCTGGGCGTGTATGAGGCCCGGCTCAACGGGCAGCGGGTGGGCGAGTTTATCCTCGCCCCCGGCTTCACCTCCTTCCGCAGCCGCCTGCAGGTGCAGGAGTACGACGTGACCGCCCTGCTGGGCGAGGGCAATGAGCTGACGGTGGACGTGGGCCGCGGCTGGTACCATACCCACTTTCTTGTGGCGTGGGACGTGCCGGATTGGCGTCAGGCGCACATGGACGCGCCCCTGTCCGCCATCGCGGAGCTGCACGTCACCTACGCCGACGGCACGGAGCAGCTCCTCGGCACGGACGAGAGCTGGGAGTGGGCGGAAAGCCGTGCCCGTTTTACCGACATCTACGACGGCGAGATCTACGACGCCACCTATACGCCCACCTTTGCTCCCGCCGCCGTCTGCGACGGCCCCACCGACACGCTGATCCCACAGGAGGGCCCGGAGGTGCGGGCACAGGAGCGGATCGTCCCGGCGGAGATCTTCCGTACCCCCAAGGGGGAGACGGTGATCGATTTCGGCCAGAACCTGACCGGCACGGTATGCCTCAGCGTGTGCGCCGGGTCGGGGCAGACGGTGGATCTGAGCTTCGGCGAGGTGCTGGACGGCGAGGGCAACTTCTACAACGCCAACTACCGCCGGGCCAAGTGCCATTACCGCTATACCTGCCGCGACGGGCAGCAGACCTATATGCCCCAGCTTACCTTCTATGGCTTCCGCTATGTCCGCGTCAACGAATTCCCCGGCGGCACAGAGGCTGTAAAGCCGGAGAACTTTACAGCGGTCGTGCTCCATTCCCAGATGAAGCGCACCGGCTATCTCCAGTGCTCGGATCCGCTTTTGAACCGTCTGTTTGAAAACGTGGTGTGGGGACAGAAGGGCAACTTCCTGGACATCCCCACCGACTGCCCCCAGCGCGACGAGCGGATGGGCTGGACGGGCGATGCGCAGGTATTTGCCCGCACCGCCTGCCTCAATTACGACGCTGAGCAGTTCTTCTCCAAGTGGATGAACGACGTGCGCGCCGACCAGTATGCAGACGGGCAGATGCCCGCGGTGATCCCCGACGTGCGCACCCGCAATTTCGCCTCCTCGCCCGCGTGGGGCGACGCCGCCACCGTGGTGCCGTGGCAGGTATATCTGGCCTACGGCAACAAGGCGCTGCTGGAGCGGCAGTATGAGTCCATGTGCAAGTGGGTCGGCTACATCGGCTCCGTCACCACCGAGCCGTATCTGTGGGTGCTGGTGCCGCCGGAGGGCAAGCGCTATTACGGCGACTGGCTGGCGCTGGACGCCCCCTACGGCAGCTACGTCGGCTCCAGCCGCGACGCGTTTTTGTGCAGCGCGTTCTATGCCTACTCCACGGAGCTGGTCATCAAGGCCGGCCGGGTGTTGGGCAAGGACGTTTCCGGGTACGAGGCGCTGTATGAGAACATTCTGAAGGCCTTCCGCGCCAAGTTCCCCACCTATACCACCCAGACCGAGTGTGTGCTGGCGGCTCACTTCCGCCTGGCGCCCGATCCCCAGAAGGCGGCGGATCAGTTGGCGCAGATGGTGCGCGACGCCGGTGTGCAGCTGACCACCGGCTTCATCGGCACGCCGTATCTGCTGCATGCTCTCTCGGACTACGGCTACGGCGAGCTGGCGTGGTCGCTGCTGCTGCGGCGGGAGTATCCCTCGTGGATCTATCCCGTCACCATGGGCGCCACCACCGTCTGGGAGCATTGGGACGGAATCCGCCCCGACGGCAAGATGTGGTCCACCGACATGAACTCCTACAACCATTACGCCTATGGCTCCGTGGCGGACTGGGTCTACACCAAGGCCGCCGGCATCCAGACGGTGGAGGACGCGCCGGGCTACGAGCGCTTGCGCATCGCCCCGCTGCCGGACGGGCGTCTGGACTGGCTCAAGGCCACCGTCAACACCCGCAGGGGCACCGTGGCCTCGCTGTGGCGCCGGGAAGGCGCCCGCTGGCGCTACGAGATCACCACGCCGGCGGAGGCGGAGGTGGTCATCGGCGGCGAAAGCCGTACCGCGGCGCCGGGCAGCTACGTGTTCTACAGCGACGCGGAGTGAGCGCCGACAAATGAATAAAACCCGCGGGGAGCCGTCAGGTTCCCCGCGGGTTTTTCTTATGATACGTCCGTTCAGGCCTTCATCTGCACCCGCAGATTGCCCAGCGCGGTGGCCTCGATGGGCAGAGCGACGACCTCCTTGCCGGTGGCCTCGGCGGTGAGGCGGTTGAGAAAGTCGTTCTTGGCGCCGCCGCCCACGATGTACAGCTTTTCATACTGCCGGCCGGTGTTGCGCTCCAGCTCCGCGATGGCGTCACGGTAGCACAGCGCCAGCGAACGGTAGGCACAGCGGAAATAGCCGCCCTCGCACTTGGGGGGATGGGGCAGCGCCGCGTCAAAAGCCGCCTTCATGCTCTCCGGCGCCAGCAGCGCCGGGGCGTTGGCGTCCACCGTGTGGTCAAACCTGCTTTCCTGTGCCTGGGCCACGATCTCGCCGAAGGGCTTGCCGGGGCACAGCTCATCCCGCAGCCGGTTGATGAGCCACATGCCCATGATGTTCTTCTGATACCGGTTGTAGCCCAGCCCGCCCTCGTTGGACCAGTTGGCGGCCTCGCTTGCCTCGTCCGTCAGGGGCTTCGCCGTCTTTACACCCAGTAAAGACCATGTGCCGGAGGAGATGTAAAGGTTATCCCCTTGCATGGGGATCCCCTCCACGGCCGAGCCGGTATCGTGGGTGGCGCACAGCACCACCCGGATGCCCTCGTACTCGCCTACCACGGTGCCGGGCTGTGACAGGGCGGGGAACAGGCAGCGGGGCAGACCCAGCGCGTCGGTCAGTGCCGTGTCGAACTGGCCGGTCTGGGCGTTGACAAGTCCTGTGGTGGTGGCGTCGGTGTACTCCTTGACCTTGTTCCCGGTGAGCCGGTACATCAGGTACTCCGGCAGCATGAGAAAGTCGGTCACACCCTTCAGCCGCCCCTGCATCAGATCGTCGTAGAGCTGATAGACGGTGGTAAAGGGCTGGAACTGGCAGCCGGTGTGGCGATACAGCGTGGAAAACGGCACCTTTTCATGCACCTTGGGGATGGAGCGTTCGGTGCGGCTGTCCCGGTAGGCGTAGCAGGGGAAAACGCTCTCCTCGCCCCGCAGCAGCACGTAGTCCACGCCCCACGTGTCAATGGACAGGCTCTCGATGGCGCCGTACTTTTGCCGCGCGCTTTCGACGCCCGCCTTCACGTGGCGCAGAAGGGATTCCACGTCCCACGTCAGGTGCCCGTCCTGCTCCGTCGCGCCGTTGGGGAAGCGGTAGACCTCGTCGGTCTGCAGCTGCCCGTTCTCCTGCCAGCCCACGATGTGGCGGCCGGAGGAGGCGCCGATGTCAATGGCCAGATAGTATTTCACGCCGTTTACCTCCTTCTGAAACGGAGCGGTGTCGGTCACTGCGCCTTGGCAGCCAGCAGCACCTTCTCCGCCTCGGCGCACCACAGACCGTTGTTGGCGGAGCAGATGTCATGGAGCTTGGCAAACAGAGGATCGGTCTTGCCCAGCTCACCGAAGTCGGCGATGGCGGTCAGAGGCAGGTCGATGTGGGTGTAGATCAGCTTCTTGCCGCCGGGGATGTGGGGCAGATTCAGCGTGGTCTCCGGCACGCAGTTGAGGCCGCCGATGTGGGTGACCAGAATGGCCGGATCCAGCAGACCCTTGGACATCATGTCCAGCGACTCCTTCATGTCCTCGGTGTTGCCGCCGGAGGTGCCCACGATGTGGGTGCCCGCGTAATGGACGTTGTAGAAGTTGAACTTGGCGGAGAAGGTGGGGTCGGAGGGGCCTGAGAAGAAGTTGAGACAGCCGTCCTTTGCCAGCAGGGAATCCGCCAGCTCCACCAGCGCCGGCACCGGCGCGAACACCAGCACGTCGTCGTAGGGCTTGCCGCCGTTGGCCTCCAGCATGGCGGCCTTGGCGTCGATGTTGCCGGTGTTCAGATACACCAGCTTCACGCCCTGCTGTTTCGCCTCCTCCACGGAGAGGATGCGGGCGGCGCGATCCAGCCGGTCCTGGGCGATATCGGTGACCACCAGCAGACCCGGGCGGCGGTCGCAGTGCAGGATGTAGTCGATGGCGGCCAGACCCATGGGGCCCACGCCGGCGATGATGGTCATGGCGCCGCCTTCCTTGATGCCCATGTGGTGGACGTAGCTGCCCTGATCCATGTGATAGTGGGCGTGGAAGGTGCCTGCCACACAGCTGACGGGCTCGGCAAGGCTGCCGCAGAAGAAGGCGTCGCCGTCATAGGGCAGCAGGCAGCCCATCTCCATCACCTCGTTGGGGATGATGACGTAGGTGGCGTCGCCGCCGATGTTGGAATAGGAGTAGCCGGGGGCGGCCAGCGTGCCGTGGTAGTTCAGCGCCGGCTGGATGGAGAACTTCTGGCCGGGCTTGAACTG
>JAFTBL010000133.1 GCA_017455225.1 Oscillospiraceae bacterium | reverse complement strand
GCCGCCGCGGCGGCGATCCGGCGGCGCGTCACAGCTCCTGCCGCCCGGCCAGCGCCCGGGTCAGCGTGGCGTCGTCGGCAAATTCCAGGTGCCCGCCCACGGGGATGCCGTAGGCCAGCCGGGTCACCTTCACGCCGAAGGGCTTCAAAAGCCGGGCCAGATACAGCGCCGTGGCCTCGCCCTCGGTGTCGGGATTGGTGGCCATGATCACCTCGCTGACGCCGCCGGCGGCCACCCGGTCTACCAGCGACTTGATGTGCAGATCGTCCGGCCCCACGTGGTTCATGGGGCTGAGCACGCCGTGCAGCACGTGGTAGCGCCCGTTGAATTCCCGGGCGCGCTCCATGGCGATCACGTCCCGCGAATCGGCCACCACGCAAATCACGCTGCCGTCCCGCTTGGGGGAGGCACAGATGGGGCACAGGCCGCCCTCGGTCAGATTCTGGCACACGGGGCACAGCGTCACGCTGCGCTTGGCGGCCACGATGGCGTCGGCAAAGGCCTGCGCGTCCGCCTCCGGCAACTCCAGCACGTGGAAGGCAAGGCGCTGGGCGCTCTTGCCTCCGATGCCCGGCAACCGGGCAAATTGCTCCACCAGCCGCTCCAGCGGCGCGGGAAAGTATTCCATGTCCTTATCCTCTCAATTCACGGATCTTGGCGGGGATGTCGGCGGCCTTGTAAACGGCGCTGCCGGCCACCAGCACGTTGGCGCCGGAGGCGACGCATACCTTGGCGGTGTCGGCGTCCACGCCGCCGTCCACCTCCAGCTCGCACGCCGGGTTCATGGCGTCGATGTACCGGCGGATCTGCGCCACCTTGGGCATCATGTCCGCCATGAACTTCTGCCCGCCGAAGCCGGGCTCCACCGTCATCACCAGAATGATGTCGCACTTGTCGATAAAGGGCAGTACGGCGCTGGCGGGCGTCTTGGGCTTCACCACCACGCCGGCGCGCTTGCCCTTGGCGTGGATGCGATCCAGCGCCAGCAGGGTGTTCTCCTCTGTGTCGGCCTCCACGTGGCAGGTGACGATGTCGGCGCCGGCGTCGCAGAAGCGTTCCACGTAGCGCACGGGCCGGTCGATCATCAGGTGCACGTCCAGCACCTGCCCGGTCACCTTGCGGATGGACTCCACCACCGGAAAGCCGATGGAGAGGTTGGGCACGAACAGACCGTCCATCACGTCCACGTGGACGTAGTCGGCCTCGGCGATGCACTCGATGTCCCGCTGCAGATTGGCAAAGTCAGCGGAGAGGATGGAAGGGGAGATCTTGACCATAAAAAACAGATCCTTTCCTGTTGCAGGATGGGCACCGCCCCCGGCGGCGCGGCATAAGATACCGTAAGCGGCGACACGCGTATACGCACCCACGCGGCCTATCCCGCCCCGGCGTGCTCCGCCGCTTTTGAGATAGGAGGTCGGCGGCTGGTCCGCCGGCCTCCGCCGTGCTTTATGGGCGGAGCTTTTCTCTATATTATAGCAATATCCGCCGCCGATTGCAACGGAGAATCCGCGCGGCAAGGCGGCGTCCTGCGGAAAAAATGACGTTTTTGTGAATAATCGCCTCCGCCCCTTTACGCCGGCGGGAAACTCGGGTACAATAACGGCAGAAAACACACCGGAGGGGGGACGGAAATGCGCTTTGTTGACCGCCTGAAAAACGCGCTGGCGCGCTGGCTGTACGGCCGCAACGGCGTGGATCAGCTGAACGTGGCGCTGATCTGGGCCATGGCCGCGTTGAGCGTGGCGGGCCTCTTTTTCCGCGGCGGCGCGGCCTCCACGATTCTGGGCGCCTTGGGCACGGCGCTGGCGCTGTGGGCGGTGTTCCGCATGCTCTCCCGCGATCTGCCCCGCCGCCGGGCGGAAAACGCCTGGTTCGTGCAAAAGGTACTGCGGCTCGTGCAGGGCAGGCTCCGCCGCCTGCGGGACCGGGAGCATAAGTATTTCACCTGCCCCGCCTGCCGCACCGTCTGCCGGTTGCCCCGGGGCAAGGGTCGCATCGTCGTCACCTGCCCCCGCTGCCGTGCCCAGATCCGCGGCAAAAGCTGAAAAAAGGACTGCCCCCGGGGTGGACTCCGTAAAAAAGATACCCGGTCTTTCACTCGCTCTCGTCTTCACCTCATCCGCCTCGCTGACGCTCGGCACCTTCCCCTCAAGGGGAAGGCTTGATAGATGCACCACCAACGGCTTCCCCTTGAGGGGAAACTGTCAGCCGCCAGGCTGACTGATGAGGTGTCAAACAAAATGCTGCGTTGTTGGTTATCCTGAAATGACGAGAGAACTCGCACAAAAAACAATGCTTTGAGCTAAGGAATAACCATCTAAAAGGATATGAAACCGGCGTGACCATTGCGGTCACGCCGGTTTTTCTGATTAATTTGGATTTTGGGGTGCCAAATCCAATGTTCGTTACAAGT
>JAFTBL010000132.1 GCA_017455225.1 Oscillospiraceae bacterium | reverse complement strand
CCCCAGCAGGGGGAGAGCGGCGTGATGGTGGGAGATCGGATCTATTCCATCAACGGCGAGCGGGTCTACCTGCAAAATGACGTCAATCTCATTTTGCAGGCGCTGCCGCTGGACGATGAGGGCACCATCGAGATGACCCTGCTGCGCGGCGGCGAGAAGATCACCCGCACGCTGACACTGCAGAACTACGTCAACGAGGAGGGGGAGAGCTACCGCGCCTACGGCTTCAGCTTCGGCGGCGTGGAGAAAGCCGACTTCCTCGTGAGGCTGAAATACACCTTCCTCAACGCCGTCGACTTCGTGCGCACCGTGCGGCTGAGTCTGCAGATGCTGCTGACCGGGAAGGCAGGCCTGAGCGATATGAGCGGCCCGGTGGGCATCGTGTCCACCATCACGGAGGTGGGCAACCAATCTGCCTCCGCCCGGGATGCGGTGGAGAACATTGCCTATTTTGCGGCACTGATCGCCGTCAATCTGGCGGTGATGAACCTGCTGCCGCTGCCGGCGCTGGACGGCGGGCGCATCTTCTTTCTGATCGTCAACGCGCTGGCCACACTGCTGTTCCGCCGCCAGATCCCCGCCAAGTATGAAAACTATATTCACATGGCGGGTTTGGTGCTGCTGTTGATCCTGATGGCTGTGATCACGTTCCACGATGTTTGGAAGCTGGTAACTTGAGAGGTTAGATCATGACGAAGCAGATCCATGTAGGCGCCGTGCCCGTCGGCGGCGGCGCGCCCATAACCGTACAATCCATGTGCAGCACCCCTACCTCCGACGTGGAAGCCACCGTGGCGCAGATCCGCCGTCTGGAGGAGGCCGGTTGCCAGATCATCCGCGTGGCGGTGCCGGATATGGACGCCGCGACGGCCGTGGGGCAGATCCGCCGGCGGATCTCCATCCCGCTGGTGGCCGACATCCATTTCGACTATAAGCTGGCGCTAAAGTGTCTGGACGGCGGTGTGGACAAGATCCGCATCAATCCCGGCAACATCGGCGGCCGGGAAAAGGTGCGCGCCGTGGCGGACGCGTGCCGCCGGCAGGGCGTGCCCATCCGCATCGGCGTCAACGGCGGCTCGCTGGAGCGGGAGCTCCTGGCCCAATACGGCGGCGTGACGGCACAGGCGCTGGTGGAAAGCGCCATGGGGCACGTGCGCCTTTTGAACGACTGCGGGTTTGACGACATCTGCATCAGTGTGAAATGCTCCCGCGTCAGCGTGAACATGGAGGCCTATCGCCTGCTGCACGAGCGCACGGACTATCCGCTGCATCTGGGCGTCACCGAGGCGGGCACGCCGTCTATGGGTGTGCTGAAATCCGCCATAGGCATCGGCGGGCTTCTCTGTCAGGGCATCGGCGACACACTGCGGGTCAGCCTGACCGCCGACCCGGTAGAGGAGGTGGAGGCCGCCCAAAAGATCCTGGCCGCCGCCGGGATCCGCCGCACAGGGCCGGATCTTATCTCCTGTCCCACCTGCGGCCGCACCGCCTACGACATGATCCCCATCGCGCAGGAGGTGGAGCGGCGGCTGAAGGGTTGCAAAAAGCCGATCACCGTGGCGGTGATGGGCTGCGTGGTCAACGGCCCCGGCGAGGCCGCAGCCGCCGACGTGGGCATCGCCGGCGGCAAGGGCGAGGGACTGATTTTCCGTAAAGGAAAAGTACTTTACAAGGTGCCGCAGGACAGGCTTGTGGACGCACTGATGGATGAGATAGAACGGTTGTGAGAAAAGGGAAGACTCATGTCGGACAAGATCGCATTTTTTGATTTTTTTGAAAACTTCGTGCCGCAGCGGGAGCTGCGGCTTTCCCTGCATGATGCGCTGATCACCGGCGGTGTGCTGGATCGGCAGACGCGCACCATGGAGCTGGATCTGGAGCTGTCAGAGCCTTTGTCGGAGGCGGCGGACGCCACGCTGCGCCAGATGCTGCAGTCGCAGTATGACCTGCATGAGCTGGTGCTGCGGGTCAAGCTGCGGCAGTCAAACGCCGGCAAGGACGGCGAGGTTCTGATGGGGAAAGCCATTCGCGGCAAGAAGGTGCCGATGCAGGGGCTCAATCCCAAGATGGGCAGCGTTGTGCTGGAGGGCAAGGTTTTTGCCGCAGAGATCTACGAGACGAAGCGCCCCGGCATATGGCGCGTGAACATAGAGATGACAGACTATACCGGCTCCGTAGCGGTGCGCAAGAATACCGGTGAGAAGGAAGCGCGCCGGCTGGAAAAGGACATTGCCCCCGGCATGTGGCTGCGGCTGCAGGGTAAGGTGCAGATGACGTGGGACGGCCGTGATATCGAGATCGAGCCGCAGAATATCCAGCGCATTTCCCATCAGGGGCGCAAGGATACAGCGCCGGAAAAGCGTGTGGAGCTGCATCTGCACACCCAGATGTCCAGCATGGACGCGCTGACCAACACCGCCTCTGTTATCAAGCTGGCCAAGGACTGGGGACACCCCGCCATCGCCATCACCGACCACGGCACGGTGCAGTCCTTCCCGGACGCGTGGCACAACGCCAAGGGCATCAAGATCCTCTACGGCATGGAGGGCTATTACGTCAACAATCTGGACGACCGGGTGGCGGTACATGGCACGGCAGATCAGGATTTTGCGGACGAGATCGTCTGCTTTGACATCGAGACCACCGGCTTGAACGTTGCCACCGAGGCGATCACGGAGATCGGCGCCGCGGTGCTGAAAAACGGGGAGATCACTGACCGCTTCCAGACCTTCGTGGATCCCGGGCGCCATCTGACGCCGGAGATCGTGGGGCTGACCGGCATCACCGACGCCATGCTGCAGGGCGCGCCGAAGCTCAAGGAGGCGCTGGAATCGTTCCTTGCCTTTGTAGACGGCCGGCCGCTGGCAGCCCACAACGCAGAGTTTGACGTCAGCTTTATCCGCAAGGGCTGCCAGGAGGCGGGGCTCGACTT
>JAFTBL010000131.1 GCA_017455225.1 Oscillospiraceae bacterium | reverse complement strand
TTATTCACGTACCGAGGGCTGTCGCGGTTTTTCCGTGACAGCCCCCGGCCCGTTCTTCATTCCTGCGGCAGGAAAGCTGCCGGACTCATCAAGAGGCGGTCCGCATCGGAAAAACACCGGAGCGCCGGCCTTTTTCCGATGCGCGCGGCCCCTTCTGCGGACACCTCCGCGCGTTTTCATTTCAGGAGCAAGAAACGAGAGACAACGAGGTAATCATCCATGACCTTTCTGAGCTTTTTGATCAGCGGGATCAGCTTGGGCAGCATCTACGCCATCATCGCCCTGGGCTATACCATGGTCTACGGCATCGCCAAGATGCTGAACTTTGCCCATGGCGACGTCATCATGGTGGGCGCGTACATCTGCTTCTTCGCCACCTCCCGCTATGAGATGCCCGCCATCGCGGGCATCATCCTGGCCGTGATCGTGTGTACCGCCCTGGGTATCATCATCGAGAAGCTGGCCTACAAGCCCCTGCGTGCCGCGCCCATCCTGGCGGTGCTCATCACCGCCATCGGTGTGAGCTATCTGCTGCAGAACGTGGCGCTGCTGACCTGGGGCGCCACCCCCAAGATGTACAAGCCGTTGCTCCCTCTGACCAACGCGCAGGGTGAGCCCAACGCGCTGAAGCTGTTCGGCGGCCAGATCTCCATTTCCTACATTTCACTTTTGACCATGGTGGTTTGCATCGTCATCATGGTCGCGCTGATGATCTTCACCAGCAAGAGCAAGATGGGCAAGGCCATGCGGGCCTGCTCGGAGGATAAGGACGCCGCCCGGCTGATGGGTATCAACGTCAACACCACCATCTCCGTCACCTTTGCCATCGGCTCGGCGCTGGCGGCGGTGGCCGGCGTGCTGCTGTGCTCCTTCAACCCCACGCTGATGCCTACCACCGGCTCCATGCCCGGCATCCGCGCCTTTACAGCCGCCGTGTTCGGCGGCATCGGGTCGATCCCCGGCGCGTTTTTGGGCGGGTTGCTGATCGGCATCATCGAGGCCATGGCGAAGGCGTATATCTCCACTCAGCTTGCCAACTCCGTGGTGTTCGCCGTGCTGATCGTGGTGCTGCTGGTGCGTCCTGCCGGACTTCTGGGCAAGTACGTGCCGGAGAAAGTGTGAGGTGGAACGATGAGCAAGATGAAGCTTGGAAAATTGAAGCCTTACACCGTAACGAATTTTGCCACCTATGCCGGCGTGATCATCGTCTGGGCGGCGGTGATGCTGCTGCAGGGCGGCAACATGCTGAGCCGCTCCACCGTCGGGCTGCTGGTGCCGGTGTGCTGCTACGCCATCATGGCGGTCTCGCTGAACCTGACGGTGGGCATTCTGGGCGAGCTGAGCCTCGGCCACGCCGGGTTCATGGGCATCGGCGCCTTCGTGGGCGTCATAGCCTCTCAGAGCCTGATGGGCGTGGGCGCGTCCCCGGTGCTGCGCCTTGTGGCTGCCATGCTGCTGGGCGCCGTGTTCGGCGGCATCGCAGGCTTTTTGATCGGCATCCCCGTGCTGCGTCTGCGGGGCGACTATCTCGCCATCGTGACGCTGGCCTTCGGCGAGATCATCAAGGAGCTGATCACCTGTTTGATCGTGGGTCATGACGAAAAGGGCATCCACATCGTGTTCAACTACAACGGCCTCAAGGGCGTGGAGGATCTGCACCTGTCCCCGGAGGGGCAAGTGATCATCAAGGGCGCGCAGGGCGCCACCGGCACACAGACCATCGCCACCTTCACCGCCGGCATCATTTTGCTGCTGGTGGTGCTGGTGGTCGTGCTGAATCTGATCCACAGCCGCACGGGCCGGGCGGTCATGGCTCTGCGGGACAACCGCATCGCGGCGGAGAGCGTCGGCATCGACGTCACGCTTTACAAGATGATCGCTTTCACGCTGTCGGCCGCCATGGCAGGCGCCGCCGGCGGCCTGTACGGGCTGAACTACTCCAATCTGGTGGCCGCCAAGTTTGATTTCAACACCTCGATCCTGATCCTCGTGTTCGTGGTGCTGGGCGGTCTGGGCAATATGTGGGGCTCCATCGTGGCAACGGTGGTACTGTACGTGCTGCCGGAGGAGCTGCGCGCCCTCGGCAATTACCGCATGCTGATCTACGCCGTGGTGCTGATCGCGGTGATGCTGGGCACCAACAGCCCCCAGGCGAAGGCGCTGTTTGCCAAGATCATTCCCCATCGCCGCAGGAAGGAGGAGGTGTAAGCCATGGCAAAGATCATTTCCGAGAACGCCAGCCCGCTGGTACCAATGCCCTCCGAGGCGTATATTCCCCAGCGCGATCTGGACAAGAGCCCGGTGCTGGAGTGCCGCCGGCTGAGCATCCGCTTCGGCGGCTTGCTGGCGGTGGACGACTTCAATCTGATCATCGGACGGACGGAGATCGCCGGTCTGATCGGCCCCAACGGAGCCGGAAAGACCACCGTCTTCAACCTGCTGACCAAGGTGTATCAGCCCACGCAGGGCACCATCCTCCTCAACGGGAAGGACACCCACGGCATGAACACCGTGCAGGTGTGCAAGGCGGGCATCGCCCGTACCTTCCAGAACATCCGGCTGTTCAACAACCTGTCTGTGGAGGACAACGTGAAGCTGGGCATGCACAATTCCATCGACTACGGCACCTTCGCCGGCGTGTTCCGCCTGCCGTCCTTCTGGCGGGAGGAGCACATCGCCCACGACCGCGCCATGGAGCTTTTGAGCATCTTCAACATGGAGGGTATGGCGAACGCCAAGGCCGGCTCGCTGCCCTACGGCGCCCAGCGCCGGCTGGAGATCGTCCGGGCGCTGGCCACCAACCCCTGCCTTCTGCTGCTGGACGAGCCTGCGGCGGGCATGAACCCCTCGGAGACGGCGGAGCTGATGGAGAACATCGTCAAGATCCGCGATATGTTCCAGATCGCCGTTCTGTTGATCGAGCACGACATGAATCTGGTGATGAACATCTGCGAGGGCATCTGCGTGCTGAACTTCGGCCGCGTGATCGCCAAGGGCTCGCCGGAGGACATCCAGTCCAACCCCACCGTGATCGAGGCCTATCTCGGTAAGAAGAAGGAGGATGCGTAAGATGGACGCCATTTTGAAAGTGGAGGATA
>JAFTBL010000130.1 GCA_017455225.1 Oscillospiraceae bacterium | reverse complement strand
CCGACAACGGCTGCGGCATCGCCCCGGAGGAGCTGCCCGTCGCCTTGTTGCGCCACGCCACCAGCAAGCTGCGCACCGCCGCGGATCTGGCGGCCATCGGCACGCTGGGCTTCCGGGGTGAGGCGCTGGCGGCCATCAGCGCCGTCAGCCGCGTCGACGTGATGACCTGCCAGCGCCGCGCGTCCGCAGGCGCGGCGCTGCATCTGGAGGGCGGCGGGCCGGATGAGGTGCGCCCGGCGGGCTGTCCGGAGGGCACCACCGTCGTGGTGCGGGATCTCTTTTACAACACCCCCGCCCGGATGAAGTTCATGAAGAAGGACTCCGCCGAGGGGGCCGCCGTCACCTCCGTGGTGACTCATCTGGCACTGAGCCATCCCGCCGTGTCCTTCCGGCTGCTGCGGGACGGAGCGGAGGTACTCCACACCCCCGGCGACGGAACGCTGCAAAGCGCCGTATACGCTGCCATGGGGCGGGACTTTGCCCGGGGCCTTCTGCCCGTTGCCGGCGGCAGCGGCGAGATCCGGGCGGAGGGCTTCGTATCCCTGCCCCTGCAGTGCCACGGCACCCGGGGCAAGCAGGTTTTTTTCGTCAATGACCGGCTGGTGAAATCCCAGCTGTTGACCGCCGCGCTGGAGGAGGCGTACCGCAACCAGCTTCTCAAGGGCAAGTTTCCCGGCTGCGTGCTGCACGTGACCTTGCCGCCGGAGCAGGTGGACGTGAACGTACACCCGGCCAAAACGGTGGTGAAGTTCGCCGCCGAAAAGCCGGTGTTCGACGCGGTGTATTATACCGTGCTGGACGCGCTGAACGCCCAGAAGGCGCCGGCGGAGCCCGCCCCTGCCAAAAAAGAGGAGCCCTTCTTCCACCGCATGAGCGCGCAGGACTTCCGCGCCCGGCAGAGCGCCGGCGCCCATGCCGCGCCGCCGTCCGGCCATCCCGCACCCCCCGCCCCCCGCGGCGCGGTGCTGACGGCTCACGACGTGTCTCCCGCCCCCGGCGCCGCCTTTACCGCGCCCGCCGTCAGCGGCGGCAGGAGCGTCACCCTTCATATCACGCCCCCCACGCCCAGGGAAGCGCCCGCTCCTGAGGAGGCGCCCGCCCAGCAGACGCTGGAGGGCGTCCGGGAAGCGCCGTGGCGCATCGTGGGCGAGGTGCTGAAAACCTACATCGTCTGCGAAGACGGCCGCGATACCGTCTGGCTCATCGACAAGCACGCCGCCCACGAGCGGCTGCGGTTCGACGCGCTGAAGGCCTCCCGCGCGCCCCTGATGGCGCAGACGCTGCTGGCGCCTTTGGCTGTCACACTGGAGGGCGACGACTACGCCGCCGTGCTGGAGCATCTTCCCCTGCTGGAGGAGTTCGCCTTCCAGTGCGAGGACTTCGGCAGCGGCGCCGTGCTGGTACGCAGCATCCCCGCCGACATCCGGCCGGAGGACGCCGCCTCCACGCTGGAGGAGCTGGCGCACAAGCTGTCGCTGGGCGCCGCCGATCCCGCCGCCGCCCGGGATGAGCTGCTGCACACCATGGCGTGCAAAAGCGCCATCAAGGCCGGCATGGACACCAGTCCCGCCGAGCTGGCGGCGCTGGTGGCGCAGGTACAGTCCGGCGCCATCCAATACTGTCCCCACGGCCGCCCGGTGAAGTACAAGCTCACCAAATACGACGTGGAAAAGATGTTCAAGAGGGCCTGACCGTGAAGCTGATCTGTATCACCGGGCCCACCGCCACCGGGAAAACGAAGCTGGGCGTGGCGCTGGCTCACCGCCTGGGCGGCGAGGTGGTGTCGGTGGACTCCATGCAGCTCTACCGGGGCATGACCATCGGCACGGCGGCGCCCACGCCGGAGGAAACGGAGGGCGTGCCCCACCACATGGTGGCGGTGGCCGACCCGTCGGAAAGCTGGTCTGTGGCGCGCTACGTGACCGAAGCGGATCGCTGCGTGCAGGATATCCTGCGCCGGGGCAGGCAGCCCATTCTGGTGGGCGGCACAGGGCTGTATCTCGACGCCCTGCTCCGGGGCACCGACTTTGCCGCCGGTCACAGCGGCGGCGCCGTCCGCCGCCGTCTGGAGCAGCGTCTGCATGACGAGGGGGCCGACGCGCTTTTGTCGGAGCTTCGTACCGTGGACCCCGACGCCGCCGCCCGTCTCCATCCCAACGACGGCAAACGGATCGTCCGGGCGCTGGAGGTGTGGCAGGAAACGGGGGAGACCCTCACCGCCCACGACGAGCGTACCCGGCAGGCGCCGCCCCGGTACGATGCGGTCATCCTCGCCCTCACCTTCGCCGATCGCGCCGCCCTCTACCGCCGTATCGACGCGCGGGTGGACGACATGGTGGCCCGCGGTCTTCCGGAGGAGGTGCGCGCCCTGCTCCGTTCCGGGCTGGATCCGCGCTCCACCGCGCTGCAGGCCATCGGCTACAAGCAGTTCCTGGCAGTGGAGCGGGGCGAGCACACGGTGGAGGAGGCCGTGGCGGAGGTGAAGCTCCGCTCCCGGCAGTACGCCAAGCGCCAGCTCACGTGGCTCCGGCGAAACGAGCGCGTCCACTGGATCCTGTGGGAAAACGAGCCGAATTTCCCCGCCGGGCTCCAAAAAGCGACAGAAATCCTCACCGCCGAGGGGGTATTCTAACCTCGGCGGGCGAACGGTGTATCGCCTGCACACAGAAAAAAGGAGCAGACGATATGCAAAAGACCAACAACCTGCAGGACATCCTGCTGACCCGCCTGCGCAAGCAGGCCGTTCCCGTCACCGTGTTTCTGGTGAACGGATTCCAGCTGCGGGGCACCGTAACGGGCTTTGACTGCTTTGTGGTGGTGCTGGACAGCGAGGGCAAGCAGCAGGTGGTGTACAAGCACGCCATCTCCACCATTTCTCCCCAGCGCGCCGTGGCGCTGCGGGCGGACGGGGAGGAGGCGGAACCCTCCGCGTAACGCGGAAGAGCGAGGTGTACGTATGAAATCGTCTTCGTCCTTCAAAATACTGGCCGTGGTGGTGCTGGCGGCGGTGGTGCTGTATTTCGGCGTGGAGATCTACCGCTATCTGGACAATCCCTTTTCCACCACGCTCACCTACGACTCCGCCGCTGAGGATACCATTCCTCTGGCGGGCTGGCTCGTGCGGGACGAGGAGAGCTTCCACGCCGACGCCGCGGCCGTGACCCACCCGCTGGGGGAGGGCGCCCGCGCCGCTGTGGGCGAGCTGATCGCCGTGGCGTATGGCAGCGCCGGCGCGCTGGACACCGTGGCGCAGATCGAAACGCTGGAGCTGCAGCTCCAGCAGCTGGAGTTTGCCCGTTCTTCCTATCTGGACGCCGACGCGGCGCTGAAGCTGGACTCCACCATCACCGGCAGCATCCTCTCCCTGCGGCAAACTCTCTCCGGCGGCGATTACTCCGCCGCTGCGGACGCCTCCTCCGCGCTGAAGGCAGCCATCCTCAAGCGCAGCCATTCCTACTCCTCCCTGGAGGAGATCACCGCGGAGATCTCCTCCGTGCAGGCCCGGCTTTCCTCTCTGCGCGCCACCCTTTCCGACGCCCGGTACGTCACCGCCGGCCGCTCCGGCACCTATTCCGCCCTGTGCGACGGCTACGAGTCGGTGCTGACGCCGTCGTTTCTCGACGGCGTGACCCCCTCGGCGCTGCAGTCCATCTCCCCCGGAGAGAACAACGGCAACGTGGGCAAGCTGATCTACGGCGACCGGTGGTACTACACCGCCGCCGTCAGCACAGAGCAGGCGGGGCTTCTGCGGCAGGGGCAAACAGTGACGCTGCGGCTTGCCAAGGGTCTGGAGCGGGACGTGGATGCCGTGGTGTCCTACATCAGTCCCGAGGAGAACGGGCAGTCGGCGCTGGTGCTGTATTCCGACGAATTTCTCCCTCAGGTCACCACCCTGCGCCATCAGGCGGCCGAGCTGGTGCTCAAGACCTACGAGGGTCTGCGCCTTCCCTCCTCCGCGCTGCGGATGGATGAGGACGGCGTGCTGGGCGTGTACTGCGTCGCCGGCATCACCGCCCGCTTCAAGCCCGTCACCGTGGTCTACCGCGGCGACGGCTACACGCTGGTGCAGCCTCTGCCGGACGCCCCCGCCGCCTCTCAGCTGCGCCGGGGCGACGAGGTCATCATCACCGCCGCCCGGCTGGAAAACGGCGTGGTGGTGCGGTAACGGGCAAAAAAACCGCCCCTTGCGCCACCCTTTTTGTTGACACGGCGGCAAAAATATAAGATAATAGACAAGAGCGACCTCCGCCGCTCTGCGGCGGTTTGTTTCAGTATACGACAGGAGGCTTCTGCAATGAGCTTTATGGACGAATTCAAGAAGATCATTCACCCCTACGACGAAGAGGACGATTTTGAGGAGGAGCCTCTGGATCTCCCCCGCAGCGAGCGTACCGCCTTTCAGGAGGAGCGCCGGGAGGAGCGCAAGAACGAGGATCGCCGCAACAAGGTGGTCAACATCCACGCCACCACCCAGCTCAAGGTGGTGCTGGTGAAGCCGGAGCGGTTCGAGAACGCCTCGGAGATCGCCGACCATCTGCGGGAAAAGCGCACGGTGGTGCTGCATCTGGAGTCCACCAACAAAGACATTGCCCGCCGTCTGGTGGACTTCCTGTCCGGCGTGGCCTACGCCGGCGACGGGAAGATCAAAAAAGTGGCGGCCAACACCTACATCATCACGCCCTATTCCGTGGACATCATGGGCGATCTGATCGACGAGCTGGAAAACAACGGCATGTATCTGTAAATATAACATTCGGGAGGGATCACCATGTTGACACCGCAGGAAGTTTCCGGGAAAGCGTTCCCCAAGTCTTCCGGTTTCAGCGGCGGCTACCAGATGTCCTCGGTAGACGCGTTTCTGGACACGCTGACGGAGGATTACACCGCCTTGTATAAGGAAAACGCCACGCTGAAGGCCAAGCTGAAGGTGCTGGCGGAGAAGATCGAGGAATACCGCGCCACGGAGGACGCCATGCGTTCCACGCTGCTGGCGGCGCAGAAGATGGCCGCCAAGCTGGTGCAGGAGGCGCAGGAGGAAAAGGATCAGGTGCTGACGCAGGCCCGGGAGGAGGCCGCTGCGCAGATCAAGGAGCTGGATCGTCAGGTGGACGCGGCCAGGCAGCGTCTGACGCTGGCGCAGGACAGTATGCGGACTTTCCTCGCCGACGCCCGCGCCCTGTGCCTTAAGCAGAGCGAGTATCTGGATAAGCTGCCTGAGATCCCTGTCGCGGCCGAAGAAGAGGCCCCGGCCGAGCCCGCTGCCGAGCCGGAGCCGGAGGAAGCCCCGGCCGAGCCCACTGCCGAGGCGGAGCCGGCGGAGGAGCGCCCCGAGGAAAAGGACGTGCCTACGGACGATACGATCCCTCTGCCCGACGACTTTAAGCTCAGTCTGGAGCAGTTGAAGTTCGGCCGCAACTACAACGGCGAATGACCCACCGAAAAAGCGGCTCTCCGGAGCCGCTTTTTTATTCTCTTGCTCGGAGGAACCGTATGAAGCCCATCATCGCCCTTCTGTACGATTTTGACAAGACCCTCTGCACCACCGACATGGAGGACTATGCCTTCATCCCGGCGCTGGGCATGACGCCCCGTGAGTTTTGGGCGCTGGCCAACAGCTTCGGCCATGAGAACAAAATGGATGGCCTGCTGGCGTATATGTACACCATGATCCGGGAATGCCGCAAGCGGAACATCAAGCTGGACCGTCCGTTTTTGCAGCGCTGCGGCGCCGCCGTGGAGCTGTTTCCCGGCGTGCGGGACTGGTTTGGCCGCATCAACGCCTTCGGCGCGTCGCTGGGGGTGGAGGTGGAGCATTACGTGCTCTCCTCCGGCCTGCGGGAGATCATCGAGGGCACCGGCGTAGCCCACGAGTTCAAAGAGATCTACGCCTGTGAGTTCCTCTATGACGCCGCCGGAGACGCCTCCTGGCCCAAGCTGGACGTCAACTTCACCAACAAGACCCAGTTCATCTACCGCATCAACAAGGGCGTGCTGGACGTCAGCGACGACCGCACCCTCAATGACTCCATGCCCGACGACAGCAAGCGGGTGCCCTTCACCAACATGCTCTATATCGGTGACGGCCTCAGCGACGTGCCGTGCATGAAGATGACCCGCGCCTACGGCGGGCAGGCCATCGCCGTCTATCAGGACGGCAACCGTGCCGCCGTGGAGGAGCTTCTGAGCAAGGGGCGGGTGAATTTCATCTTTCCCGCCGACTACCGCCCCGGCACCGCGCTGGACGAAACGGTGCAGAACATCATCCGCCATATGGCCATCGCCGACCGGCTTGCCGACGAGCACGCCCGCCAGTACCGCTCCATCGGGGCCGGCGAGGTGCCGCAGCAGGAGAGCCTGTTCGACTGACCGCTCTTTTGACGCAAAAACGCAGCCGCCCCGTCAAGGGCGGCTGCGTTGGTCTTTGTGTTCGTCAGCTCAGATAGTTCAGCGGGTTCACATAGGTTCCGTTGAGCTGGATGCCGAAATGGCAGTGGGGCCCGCTGGCCACGCCGGTGGAGCCCATCCGGGCGATCTGCTGTCCCTGATACACGTGGTCGCCCACGTTCACCAGCAGGGAGCTGTTGTGTCCGTAGATGGTCACAAAACCGTTTCCGTGGTCTATTTTCACCGTATAGCCCGTGCCGCCCCACCAACCGGCAATGATCACCGTGCCGCCGTCGGCGGCGTAGATGGGCGTGCCGGTACCGTTGGCGATGTCCAGCGCCTCGTGGTAGGTAGAGGCTCCGGAAATGCCGGTGTTCCGCCCGCCGAAGTAGGAGGTGATGGTGCCGGTGCAGGGCCAGCGGAAGGTGCCGGTGGGGAACCAGGAGGGCCTCTCCTTGGTGCCTCTGGCCTGCAGCTCCGCAATGGGCTGGGTCAGCGTCACGCTGGCCACGATCTGCCGCCCCGTCTCCGCGCCGTTGACGTAGGTCACGTTGGCGGTCACGTCCGCCTTGCCGTATACGCCGGAGGACAGCACCTTGTAGTCGCCCTGATACATCGTGGCGTCGTCCTGATACGTCACCTGATAGGGCAGATCCTGCACGTAGCTCTGGCGCTCCACGTCCACCACCGTCAGGTACGGCACGGCGCGGGACACCGTCAGCACGTCCCCCGTCCGCAGCAGATCCGGGTCGTAGCCGGGGTTCATCTCCATCAGCTGGGACAAGGACAGACCGAATTTCTCCGCCACGCCGTAGTAGGTGTCGCCCTTGACCACGGTATAGCGCACTTCGCCGGCCTTCACGTCGTTGATCTTCTCTGCGATATAGCCCAGGTTCATCAGCTCGCTGCGGGGCACGTATTCCTCCCGCACCTCCACCTGCTCCGTAAAGCTGCACTCCACGGTGCTGGGGGTAATGTAGCCGATCTTCATCTGCTCCAGCAGCTCCTCCAGCGCGCCGGGGAAGGTGGTGGCCGCCACGCTCTCGCCGTCCACGTACAGCATATAGCCGTAGGATACCTGCTCCAGCCGGTCGATCAGCAACTGGCGCAGCGTCTCGCGGCTCTCCACGCTGCGCCGCGCCGCCAGCTTCCGCTGCACCTGCAGCTTGTTCCGGTCCACCGCGTAGCCGTCGTCGTGCAGGGCGGTGCGTGTCAGCTCCTCCACCTCGTCCACCGTGCTCTCCACCGTCTTTCTGTCCGCCACAACGCACACCGGCACGCCGTCATAGCTCACTGCCGTGCCCACCGTGTACAGCGACAGCACCACCGCCACCGCCGCGATCACCAGCGCGCCGGACAGAAAGATCGCCGGGTTCAGCCGCAGCTCGTCCCAGCGGCTGCGGGCGCGGGTGCGGGCCCGGGCGGAGCGTTTGCGCCGCCGCAGCAGCCTCTCCTGCAGCGCCGAGCCCACCATCGGCAGGCAGCCCCACACCAGCAGCAAAAGCTGTACGGCGGCGAACTCCGACTCCGGAAAGCGGTTGCTCTTCTTCTCCTGCGCCAAAAGTCTCGCGCCCTGCGTCAGCCGTCGGGGCGCTCCCACAGCCGCCTTCACGGCCTTCGGCACATGTCGCAGCCACAATATCCACTTTTTGATCCCGTGCGCCCGGCGGGGCCTGCGTGCGGCCTCCTCCGGCGTGGGTGTTGTCTGTGTGTTCATATCGTACCTGCACAAAAGGTTACAAAATCGTTACAAACGGTATCATACTCTTTTTCCCCGCCGTCGTCAAGCACTTTTGCCGCATCCTTCCTGTATCAGACACGTTGTCCCCGCCTTCGACCAAAAGCAGTGCTTTACAATTCGTAATATTTCATGTATAATTTACTTCCTGTATTGATTTTTCAAAGGAGCGATCTGCCATGTCTTCAGATTTTTCCCGCACACTGAGCTTGCTGCGGCAAGAGCGGGGACTGTCCCAGCGGAAAACGGCGGCGGCGCTGGGCATTTCTCAGGCGCTGCTGAGCCATTATGAAAACGGCGTCCGGGAACCGGGTCTTGCCTTTGTGGTCAAGGCCTGCGACTATTACCACGTCTCGGCGGACTATCTGCTGGGCCGCACCATGAGCCGCGACGGCGCCATCATCGGCGCCGAGGAGTTGTATGATTCCACCGCTGAAAAGGGCACGCTGAAGGGCAGTGTGCTGGCCACGCTGCAGAAGAAGCTGGTGGTGAACACCGCCAACGTGCTGTTCGATCTGCTGGGCAAGCTGGGCAGCCGGGAGGCCATCAGCGCCGCCGGAGACTACGTCAGCGGCGCGCTGTATCAGCTGCTGCGCCAGCTCTACCGCCGCGCCGGCGGCAACGAGGAGCTCTTCGGCGTGGACAGCGCCGACTTTGACGCGGGTCTGGTGGAGACGGATCGCTCGCTGGCGCGCTGGCGCTATCTCCACGCGCTGGACAGCTGCGACGCCTCCGCTTTCCCGCCTCTCTCCGGCGAATCGCTGAACGCCGACTACCCCGGTCTGGGGCAGAGCGCGGCGCAGGTGCTGCACAGCACCGAGGAGCGGGCGAAAAAGCTGACCCACCCCCTCTAACACCCTGATAGTGAGGTATGACCGTCATGTTTGATCGATCCAAGATCCGCAATTTCTCCATCATCGCCCACATCGACCACGGCAAATCCACGCTGGCGGATCGTTTGCTGGAAAAGTGCAACGCCGTGGCGGAGCGGGACATGGAAAACCAGCTGCTGGACAACATGGAGCTGGAACGGGAGCGGGGCATCACCATCAAGTCCCGCGCCGTGCACCTGCTCTACACCGCCGCCGACGGGGAGACCTACGCCCTGAACCTGATCGACACCCCCGGCCACGTGGACTTCAACTACGAGGTCAGCCGCTCGCTGGCGGCCTGCGAGGGCGCGATCCTGGTGGTGGACGCCACCCAGGGCGTGGAGGCCCAGACCCTTGCCAACACCTATCTTGCCATGGAGCATGATCTGGAGATCCTGCCCGTGTTCAATAAGATCGACCTGCCCGCCGCCGATCCCATGAAGGCCAAGCAGGAGGTAGAGGACATCATCGGCCTGCCCGCGCTGGACGCGCCGGAGATCTCCGCCAAGCTGGGGATCAACATCGATGCCGTGCTGGAGGACGTGGTGCGCAACGTGCCCGCCCCCTCCGGCGACCCCGACGCCCCGCTGCGGGCGCTGGTGTTCGACAGCCAGTATGACCCCTACGTGGGCGTGGTGGTGCTGTTCCGCATCATGGAGGGCACCCTCCGTCGCGGCATGACCGTCCGGTTGATGGCCAGCGGCGCGGAGTACACGGTGCTGGAGTGCGGCTATCT
>JAFTBL010000129.1 GCA_017455225.1 Oscillospiraceae bacterium | reverse complement strand
TCTGCTGCAGGGTCTCAAGCGGATCCTGCTGGACATCGACAAGGCCATCGCCATCATCCGGGAGACGGAGGAGGAGGCGGAGGTCATCCCCAACCTGATGATCGGCTTCGGCATCGACGAGGTGCAGGCCGAGTTTGTGGCGGAGATCAAGCTGCGCAACATCAATAAAGAGTATATTCTCAAGCGGGTGGCGGAGGTAGCCGCCCTGCAGGAGGAGATCGCCGATCTGGAGGACACACTCTCAAGTCCGCCCGGGTGCGCCGCATCATCATTGACGAGCTGGAGGCGGTGAAGAAGAAATACGCCGCGCCCCGCCGCACCGAGATCGTCTACGGCGACGAGGTGGAGGTCTATCAGGAGGAGGAAACGGTGGAGGATTATCCGGTGCATCTGTTCCTCTCCCGGGAGGGCTACTTCAAAAAGATCACCCCCCAGTCCCTGCGGATGTCCGGCGAGCAGAAGTTCAAGGAGGGCGACAGCCTGCGTCAGAGCTTCGAGTCCACCAACACCGCCGAGCTGATGTTCTTCACCGATCGCCAGCAGGTGTACAAGTGCCGCGCTGCCGACTTCGGCGATACCAAGGCCTCCGCGCTGGGCGACTATCTGCCCGCCCGGCTGGGCATGGACGAGGGGGAGAGCGTGGTATTCCTGTGCCTGCCCGGCGATTACGGCGGCCACGTGCTGTTCTTCTTTGAAAACGGCAAGGCGGCCAAGGTGCCGCTGGAGTCCTACAAGACCACGTCCAACCGCCGCCGGCTCACCGGCGCGTATTCCGACAAATCGCCGCTGGTGTCCATGCTGCACCTGCCGCAGGAAACGGAGGTAGCGCTCTACACCACCGAGCCGCGGGTGCTGCTGTTCCACACGTCGCTGCTGCTGCCCAAGCCCACCCGGGCCACGCAGGGGGTGGCGGTGATGCATATCAAGCCCAAATACCGGCTGGAGCGGGCGGTGCGCGCCGAGGAGACGGGCATCGTCAACCAGAGCCGGTACCGGGCACGTTCTCTGCCGGCCGCCGGCGCACTTTTGAAGGATGAGGACGCCGACGAAAAGCAAACCTCACTCCTGTGATCCCGGCCATCCCGGCCATCCCGGCCATCCACCACATCTGTGCGGGAGGTACGATTTCCCATGCGTAAGACCCTTGTCAGTTATCTGCTCATCACGCTGGCCTGCGCCGTATACGCGCTGGCGTTCAACTGGTGCTTTGCCGGCAGCAGCGTGAACGTGGGCGGCTTTACCGGCCTTGCCCAGATCATCCACTTCTTTCTGCCCCAGGTGCCCGTGGGCGTCATGACGCTGGTGCTGAACGTGCCGCTGTTTCTTCTGAGCTGGCGGAGGTTCGGCTTCCGTCTGCTGGCGGCGTCGCTGTACGCCACCGCCGTCAGCGCGGTGATGATCGACGTGCTGGGCTCGCTGCACACCTTCACCCCCATGGAGCCCATTCTGGCCGCCCTGTACGGCGGTGTGCTGATGGGCGTTGCCTGCGGCGTGATGATGCTGCAGGGCGCCACCACCGGCGGCACGGAAATGGCGGCCCGGCTTTTGAAGCTGCACTTCGAGCGGCTGTCCATCGGGCGGCTGTGCCTTGCCATCGACGTGGCGGTCACGGCCACCTACGCGCTGGTATTCCGGGATGTGAGCCGGGCGCTGTACGGTCTGATCGCCCTGTTTCTGCTGTCCTTCGTGCTGGACCGGGTGGTCTACGGCGGCAACGCGGCCAAGGTGGCCTATATCATCAGTGAAAAGCACGAGGACATCACGGCGGCGCTTCTGGCGCTGGATCGGGGCGTGACGCTGCTGGACGGCATCGGCGCCTTCAGCGGCAAGGAGCGCAAGGTGATCCTGTGCGCCTTCGGCCGCAGCCAGATCGTGCCGGTGAAAAAGCTGGTGCAATCGTGTGACCCGGACGCCTTCGTCATCGTGTGCGACGCTCACGAGATTTTGGGCGAGGGCTTCGGCACCTATACGCCGGGCGGCCTGTAAGCTCCGCCCCATTTTCGGAAAAAGGAGGCTCTGCCATGAAACGACGCTTTGCCGCCGCGCTGTTGTGCGCGCTGCTGCTGTGCGGCTGCGGCTCCTTTCTGGATCGGGAATACAGCAGTACCACGCCCCACAGCTCCTCCTATTTCAGCGGTGAGGACCCCTCGGTGCTGCGCTCGGAAAACTATCAGGAGCTGGTGAACGCCCTCTTGCTGCTGGTGGACAGCCACGCCGCCGAGGGCACCGTCTGGCTCTATCCCTCCGCCGATACCTCCGACCCCGCCGCGGCGGCGGAGCGCGCCTGCCGCGAGGTGCAGCAGGATACCCCCATGGGCGCCTATGCCGTGGAGTATCTGACCTATACAATTGATAATACCGCCCACAATTACGCCGCCATCCATCTCACGCTGGGGTACCGCCGCAGCGCCGAGCAGATCGGCGCCATGGTGCACACCACCAGCGTCAGCGCCCTGTACGATCTGCTCACCGCCGCTGCCGACGCCGGCGCAGGTGAGCTGGCGGTGCAGGTGAGCTATTTCGACCAGCCTCAGGAGGAGGTTCGCGCTGCGGTAGACCGGCTGCAGCGCAGCCTTCTGCTGCCGGAGGACGCGCCTGCCGACCCCGAGGGAGAGCTGCCCCCTCTGCCGGAGGGCACGGCGCCGTGGCAGGTGCAGTTCTATCCTGCCACCGGCGAGGCGGGGATCATTGAAATTTTGCTCTCTCCCCCGGAAATTCAGGGTTGACAAACCTGCACCGCCGCGATATAATTAGCCTTGCTTTTGCGGGCGTAGCTCATCTGGTAGAGCGCGACCTTGCCAAGGTCGAGGTAGCGAGTTCGAGCCTCGTCGCCCGCTCCACAAAAACACCACCCCACCGGGGTGGTGTTTTTTTGTGCGCCGCGCTGCGTCTCCCCAAGCCTTCCCCTTGAGGGGAAGGTGTCACGGCGAAGCCGTGACGGATGAGGTGTCCATCGTCCCCCGTGTTCCGTAATGGGTACGTACCTCCGGCGGCATACTTTCTTCCCCGGCGAAGAAAGTATGCAAAGACGCCGCATAGGGAGAGGGGCTTTCGATTTCCCCTCTCCCTATGTACCCTCTCCCTTAAAACGACCAAAGGAGG
>JAFTBL010000128.1 GCA_017455225.1 Oscillospiraceae bacterium | reverse complement strand
TTACCACGGCATTTACAACGAGCGCGGCACCGTGAACATCAAGGATCTGACGGTGGACGGCACGGTGTACAAGGCCGTGCAGAACAAGGCGGGCTACGTGACCATCGACGGCCTGACCACCGATCATATCGGCGGCGTGGGCGTGGGCAACGTGGCGGTGACCGCCGGCGGCAGCTACGGCTGGATCCACGCGTCCAACATGCACATCGCCGGCTGCACGGACTATAACTTCGTCAGCTACGGCGGCGAGGTCAGCATCAAGGACTCCACCTTTGAGCTGACGCCTGCCACCAATATCTACATCCGCAACGGCAAGGGCACGCTGGAGAACGTGAAGGTGCTGGGCAGCACCACCGAGGGCAAGGCGTCCGTGGCTTGCGGCTCCACGGCCTACCGCACCAGCGACGTGACCATCGGCGGCGACGAGACGTACATCACCGGCGGCTCCCGCGGCGTGAGCAACTACGGCACGCTGGTGCTCAACGGCGGCACCATCACCGGCAACCGCACCACCGGCGAGCATGAGGTGGGCGGCGGCGTTTACAATGTGGGCACCTTCACCATGAACGGCGGCACCATCTCCGGCAACACCTGCACCACCTACGGCGGCGGCGTGCGCAACGGCACCTCCGACGGGCACTACGGCGTCATGTACATGTACGGCGGCACCATCTCCGGCAACCGCGCCGGCACCAACGGCGGCGGCGTGTCCGTGGGCAGCAAGAAGACCGCTTTCTATATGTACGGCGGTACCGTCTCCGGCAACACCGCCGCCAGCAAGGGCGACGGCGTCATGGTGGCCGGCACCTTCGAGTACTATGACGGATCCATCAGCGACAACGACGTGTTCCTCTACGACGTGAGCGATTACGTCACCGTCAGGAGCGGCAGCTTCGGCGGCAAGGGCATCGTGGTCAACTCCACCTCCTTTGCCGACACCGGCAAGCCTGCCGTCCGCTTCCTGTCCGAGTCCGACGCACAGAAGCTGGGCGACCGGTTCGTCTGCGGCAGCGACCAGTGGACGTTTGAGCGGCAGGGCGCCGATCTTGTGACCAGGATCGCCCTCAACGATATTTCCTCCGACGTCAGCTTCTCCGGCGCCCAGACCGTGAGCGTCAGCAGCTTTGCTCAGCTCAAGCAGGCGGTGGAGAGCACATCCGGCAAGAAGATCATTCAAATCACTGCCAACATCCCCATGACCGGGCTCATCACCGTGCCGGAGGGCGCGGCGGTGCAGCTTACCGACGACGGCAGTGCCCGCACCCTCAACCGCAGCGCCTATAAGGGCGTGCTGTTCGAGGTGGGCAACCGTGCCACGCTGGCGCTGACCGGCTCGGCCGGGCTGGCGGTGGACGGCAATTCCGGCAGCGGCTACGTGGCCTCCGACCCGCTGATCAAGGCCACCTACGGCGGCGTGGTGCTGCTGCAAAAGGGCGCCGCGCTGCAACACGCCGCCAACGACACCTACGCCTCCTCCGACCGCGCCGGCGCCGTGAACGTATACGGCGGCCGCATGATCGTGGAGGGCGGTACCATCCGCAACTGCGCCGGCTACGGCAAGAACGGCGGCGCCACGGAAAACCTGACGGCCGTGTATGTGTCCCCCAGCAGTGTGGTGTCCGTCAAGAGCGGCTCGCTGGAGAACTGCCCCAACGGCGCCGTGCGCAGCTACGGCCGTGTGTACGTGTCCGGCGGCACCATCTCCGGCAACTCCCGCATCGGTGACGGCGGCGCCGCCATCCGCGCCGCTGTGCTGCAGATGACCGGGGGCACCATCTCCGGCAACAAGAGCTCCAATTCCGGCGGCGCCGTGTACATCACCGGCTCCGAGTCGTATCCCAACGCCCTGTTCCGGATGACCGGGGGCGCCATCACCGGCAACACCTCCGCCCGCCAGGTGGACACTAACGCCAGCGGCGGCGCGGTGTATATCGGCAAGTTCGCCACCTTTGATTTCCAGGGCGGCGAGATCAGCAAGAACGTGTCCGGCGACGCGTCCAACGGCATGGGCGGCGGCGGCATCTACGCCGAGATCGCCACCGTGAACGTGGGCAAGAACGCCAAGGTCATCGACAATCTGGCATACAACTCCGGCGGCGGCATCTTCGCGGCCGGTACCCGGCTCAACGTGGCGGACGGCGCCGTGATCAGCGGCAACCGCACGGTGGGCGTGGCCGACGGCTACGGCTCCGGCGGCGCCATCATGCTCACAAGCTGCACCGAGACCGCCACCGGCAAGCGCTTCCACACCACGGCGGACATCGGCGCCGCCACCATCAGCGACAACCTCAGCGGCAACTCCGGCGTGATCTACGTGGACGCCGGCGCCAAGCTGACCATGACCGGCACCACCGTGTCCGGCAACAAGGCCACCGGCGAGTGCTCCAGCACGTGGGCCAGCGGCAGCGCCGTGATGAACAAGAACGTGCTGGAGATGACCGACTGCGTGATCTCCGGCAATACGGCGCAGGGCCTCAACCCCGCCAGCAACTATAAGGGCGCTGTGTACAACAACGGCGCCTCCGCCAAGCTGACGGTCACTGGCGGCAGCTTCGACAAGAACGTGGCTACCGGCTCCGCCGCCCTGTGCAACGACGGCGGCACCGCACTGGTCAAGGGCGCGTCCTTTACGGGCAACGTGGCGCTGCAGCCCACGGACAGCAGTACCACCGGCGGCAACGGCGGCGCTGTGATGAATCAGGGCAACGGCGTGATGACGCTGGAGGATTGCACCTTCACCGGCAACACCGCTACCACCCGCGCCGGTGACGGCAAGGGCGGCGAGGGCGGCGCCGTGTACAACGACGTCGGCACACTGACGGTCATCGGCGGCGCCTTCTCAGGCAACACCGCCCGGGTGGGCGCGGATATCCTCAACAGCTCCAACGCCACGCTCCTGACGCTGGATGGCGCGCTGCAGGTGCAGGAGATCTATCTGGCCACCGGTCATCCGGCGGCGGTGGGTAAGGAACTGGCCGTCAGCGGCGACGCGGCGCTGACACTGCCTGACGGAGCTTATCGGCAGGGCACCGCCGTGCTGACCGGCACCGTCAGCGACACGCTGGCGTCCTCCTTCCGCATCGGCGACGGCACCACGGGCCTGTACATTGAGACGGCCGCCGACCACGCCGGCCTCCTCACCGACGGCAGCCCGTGGATCCTGACGGCCAAGATCGGCGAGGCGGAATTCTACTCGCTGGAGAGCGCTGTCAGCAACGCCGCTGAGGGCGACACCATTGTGCTGGTGGCCTCCGACGTGACGCTTTCCTCCACGCTGTCGGTGAAGAAGAATGTGACCATCACCACCGACGGCAGCGGAGTCAAGACCATCCACACCAATGTGCCCGGCGCCTTTGCCATTCGTCTGGAGGGCAGCGGCAACACCGCCGAGGGCAAGAAAACCATCTCCCTGTTGGGCACGGAGAGCAGCCCCATCGTCATCGACGGCGGCGGCACCACCGCCAGCCGCTCGTTGATGCTGCACCAGTACGCCGACGTGACCATGCGTTACGTGACGATCCAGAACGGTGCCTGCAGCGGCGCCAACTATCCCGGAGGTCTCTACGTGACCGGCGGCAGCGCCGCGCAGGGCAAGAGCGTGCTGGAGCACTGCGAGATCGCCGGCTGCAGCGGCGGCACCACCGGCTACGGCGCGGCGTTGTACCTTACCGCCAGCGGCAGCGTGGAAATGACCGACTGCACCGTGCGCGACAACACCAACGTCAGCGGCGGCAGCATCATCCAGATCGCTCAAAGCGGCGGCACCACGGCGGGCCTTCTGCAGGCGACGCGCACCGCATTCACCGGCAACGCGGTGGAGGGCAGCAGCGGCCTGGTCAAGTTCACCGGCGCCGCGGTGCTGAGCCAGTGCGACTTCTCCGGCAACACCGTGGCCTACGAGGTGTTTGAGTCCAACAATACGTCCGCTGCCGCCTTTGTCCGCAGCGTGACCGATTCCACCTTTGACGTGACCGAGAGCGAGGCCATCGGCGGGCAGGCGGACACCCTGACCTCCGGACGGCTGACCAACAGCGGCAACCGCTTCGTGGCGGCCAAGATCGGTGAAACAGTCTACTTCTCCCTGGCCGACGCGCTGGCGGCGGCCAAGAGCGGCGATGTGATCGATCTGTACGGCGACGCGGCGCTCCCGGCGTCCTTCACCGTGGCGGCGGACACCGAGCTGACGCTTCGCGGCGCGGTCACCGTCACCGGCGACGCTGCGGTAAAGGGTACGCTCCACCTGGCGGACGTGACCCTTTCCGGCAGCGTGGACGCCTCCGGCGCCACGCTGGGCCTGGGAGGCGCGGCCTCCGTCACCGGCAAAGTGAACGTATCCGGCGGCGGCAAGATCCACGTGGACAGCGCGCTCACCGCCGACAAGGCGGCCACAGTCGCCGGTGCCGCCGTGGGCGATACCGTGCTGACGGCGGACGGGAGCGAGACGCTGTCTGCCGCGGCAGGCAAGTTCGCGCTGGATACCGACGACGCCATGACGGTCATCAACAGCGCCGGCACGGTGGAGAAGCTCACCGCGCTGGTGAAGAACAACAACAAGGACGCCCAGTACGTCACGCTGGCGGAGGCGCTGGCAGCGGCTGATGCCGGCGACGTGCTGGAGCTGCTGGGCAATGCGCCCGGCACCACCGTTGAGCGCGACGTGGTGCTCACCGGCGGCTATCAGGTCACCGGCACCACCGTGGTGGCCAAGGACGTGACGCTGATGCTGCAGGGCGGCGTGACGCTGGAAAAGGCGGATCTGACCGCCGAGGGCTCCGGCCTGTCCTTCTCCGGCACGCTGACGGCGGATAAGATAGCCACGGTGCTGGTGGGCGACGCCGCCGCGGCGAAGGCGCTGGCGGAGGCCGGCACCGTCAAGCTCACCGGCGATGTGGCGGAAAACCTGAGCAAGCTGGCGCTGGACGAGGCGCTGGGCGGTGCATACCGGTTCAGCGTGGAGGGCAAGCTGGTCCCCGCCTCTGCGGCCACGATCAACGGCACGCCCTACGACACGCTGGAGGAGGCCATTGAGGCCGCCGCCGCAGGCGACACCGTGGTCATCACCGACGACGTGGAGCTGAGCGGGCAGATCAAGCTGGACAAGAAGATCACCCTCACCACCGACGGCACGACCCATACCATCACCGGCAAGGCCGTGACGGGCAGCAGCTACTTCCTCAACGTCACGGCGGAGGGCGTGGCGATCAAGGGCACCGGCGAGACCGGCAGACTGATCCTGGACGGCGGCAGCAAGGACGGCGACACTCACGGCCGTGCTCTTGTGTGCCTGCAGGCGGCCAACTGCGAGGTATCGTACGTCACGCTGCAGAACAACAGCGTGGCCGGCTATTCCGGCGGCGGTCTGTACACCAATAAGAAGGGCCAGACGCTGGATCACGTGGACTTCATCAACTGCAAGGCTGACACCACCGGCGCAGGCGGTCTGTATCTGACCGCCGCGGGCGGCGCGGAGCTGACAGACTGCAAGTTTACCGACTGCCAGAGCCTCTCCGGCGGCGCCATTTTCGCCGCCTCCAATGCCAGCGGCGGCGCCGCCGTGACCGCCAAGGGCTGTGAGTTCACCGGCAACAAGGCCACCTCCACCACCGGCGGCGCCATCACGGTCTCCGCTGCCAAGAGCAACGGCGGCGGCGCCACCGTGACGCTGGAGGACTGCACCTTTACGAAGAACGCTGCCCAGACCACCGGCGGCGCCATCCACGCCGTGGGCGGCGCAGACTACGGCCACGCCACGCTGAGCGCCAAGAGCTGCCGGTTCGTGGAGAACACCGCCGCTACCAACGGCGGCGCCATCAACGGCGCCACGGGCGCTTCCATCACGCTGGATCAGTGCACCGTCACCGGCAACAAGGCCGCCGGCAACGGCAGCGCGGTCTATCTGGCGGGCGGCGCGGCCGCCGGCTCCACGCTGACGGTCACAGGCACGACCTTCAAGGGCAACACGGCAGGTTCCACCGCCGCCCTGTACATGGGCACGGCCGGCAACACCAACGTGACCGTCACCGGCTGCACCTTCGATACCTCTGCGGCTGACAGCATCCGCAGCAACCTGAGCTTCCCCGACAACACCTATAACGCGCAGTAACGCATATTTTCCCCGCTGCGCCGGAGACAGGGCTCTCCGGCGCGGCGGCCGGGATCGACCCGGCGGAGCAAAAAAGGAGGCGTCCCCATGAAGAAAAGAGTATCAGCCCTGTTGCTGACCCTGATGCTGCTGCTGTCCCTGACCGCCTGCGGCGGCAGCGGCGGCGGCAGCAAGTCCGGCCCCGTCACGCTGACGGATGCCGGAGCTACGTCGTTTACCATCATCTATCCCGCCGGCGCCGGCGAGACCGTGATGCAGGCGGTGAAGACCCTGCAGGACGGGCTGCTGGAAGCCACCGGCGTGGAGTTCCCGGCCTACGAGGACATGGCCGTGGGCAGCGGCGAGGGCAAGAGCGAGATCCTGGTGGGCGGCACCGACCGCGCTGCCTCGGCCGAGGCGGCCGCCGCCTTTGCCTACGCCGGCGATTATTCCGTCACGCTGCGTGACGGCAAGATCGTGGTGTCCGCCGTGCTGGACGCGGCGCTGAACGATGCGGCACAGCGCTTTACCGACGCGGTGGCGGAGCTGAGCGGCGATACGCTGACGCTGGGCGGCGACTTCGCCATCACCGGCGCGGTGGATTCCGCGCTGCAGTATCTGCCCACCTTCACCGACGGCACGTTGCTCAGCAGCAGTGACTGCGGCGACGATTCCACCATCCTTGTATACGATTACAATGCCGACGGCATGGCGGCCTACGCCGCCAAGCTGGAAAAAGCCGGCTTCACCAAGTATACCGAGAACACCATCGGCGACAACGTGTTCACCATGTACGCCGACGAGAGCCGCGGCGTGGAGGTGACCACCATGGCGCTGCCTGCCATGGAGAACTTCCGCATCGTCGCCACGCCCATCACCGTCCTGCCCGCCACCTCCGCCCCCACCGTGGAGCAGAAGGTGACGCCCAGCGTGTCCATGCTGGGGCTGGAGGGCTACGACACCGCCGGCAGTCCCAACCAGATCGGCATGAGCTTTCTCTATCAGCTCTCCGACGGCAGCTTTCTGGTGGTGGACGGCGGCCACATCGTTGACGCCGCCGCCGATCAGCTTTACGAGCTGATGCAAAAGCTCTCGCCCGACGGCAATATCACCATCGCCGCCTGGTTCGTCAGCCACGGCCATGCCGACCACATGGGCGCTTTGCAGCGTCTGGTGGAGAAGCACGCCGCCGACATCACGGTGGAGCTGTTTGTGTGGAACCTGCCCAGCGAGTCCGGCTTCCGGCTGGCCAGCGAGGCGGTGCGTGACGGCCGAGAGCGGCTGGCCAAGGTGGCCGAGACCATGAACGCCCCGGTGCTGAAGGTACACGCCGGGCAGAAGCTTTACATCCGCGACGCGGTGGTCACCGTGCTGTGCACGCAGGAGCTGGTGCTGCCCCAGAGCCTGGAGTATTTCAACGATTCGTCGCTGGTCTTCTCCGTGGAGCTTGGCGGGCAGAAGCTGATGCAGCTGACCGACTGCGGCCCGCTGGAAACGCCCATTCTGCTGGCACTGTATACCAATACCGACGCCATGGAGAGCGAGCTGTGTCAGGTAGGCCATCACGGCTATCTGGGCGCCAGCTCCGACCTGTACCGGCTGATCAATGCCCGGTATCTCCTGTGGCCGGGCGGCAGCCGTTCCTATGAGAACTACAAGGACGAGACCTACAACAGCTGGGCGCTGAAAAACGCTGAAAAGACGTGGATCGCCGGCACCGAGATCCTGACGCTGACTCTGCCGGTGGCATAACGGTATGCGCCTTTTGAAACAGCTTTGGCCGGCGCTGGGGCTGGCGGTACTGCTGCTGGCAGGCTGCGGCGAAGGGCAGCCTGCGGCGGCGCTGACGCTGGCAGAGGGCGGACAGAGCGATTACGTCATCGTGTACGGCGAAAATGCCACGCAGGACACGGTGGACGCCGCCCACACGCTGCAGCGGGAGCTGGAGCGGATCACCGGGGCGGAGCTGCCGGTGTACGATACGCTGGCGGTGACGCCCACCCACCGGGAGATCCTGCTGGGCGGCACCGGCCGGCCGGAGAGCAAAGCGGTAATCCCGGAGCACGCCGCCGCCTACGCCGTGGGCGTGGCGGGGGAGAAGCTGGTGATCTCCGCAGCGCTGCCGGAAACGCTGAACGACGCGGTGGGCGATCTGTGCGACGCCCTGTCCGGCCTGCAGAGCGGGGACGCTCTGGCGGTGCCGGCGGACTTTGCCCTGCAGGGCGCCGCGGAGGACGAGGACACGCTTGCCGCGCTGCCGGCGCTGTCTGCCGGGGTCTACGCAGGCCGCCTCCGGGGCGGCAGCACGGACGAGGTGCTGATCTACCGCGCCGACAGCGCCGCCTTTGACGACTATCTCGCCCGGCTGGAGGATGCGGGCTTTGCCCGCCAGTTCCTGAACGAGACCGACGGCAACCGCTCCGCCGCCTATACCGGCGCGGAGCTGATCGTCACCGTGCTGGACACGCCGGCGCAGGGCATGGTGCGCGTGCTGGCGGACTGTGACGGCGCTCTGCCGCCCCTGAAAGGGGACGGGACGGTGCGCTGCAGCCCCAGCGTGACCATGATCGGGCAGGACGGCACCGCCGACGACCACGTCTACGGCATGAGTTTTCTTTTCCAGCTTCCCAGCGGCAGCTTCGTGATCTTTGACGGCGGCTACGACGACAACGCGGCCGCAGACCGGCTTTATGACAAGCTGACGGAGCTGGCGCTGCCGGGTCAGCCGGTGACCATTGCCGCCTGGCTCATGACCCACACCCACAACGATCACGTGGGCGCCTTCGTCACCTTTACCCGGAAGTACCGGGACGAGGTGGTGCTGGAGCGGCTGATCTACAACGTGCCCTCGCTGGAGGAATTCGGCGCCGCCGGGCAGAACGTAGGCTACCGCAACCGCATGCTGGAGTGCGCCAACGACAGGCTCTATCCCGGCATGGAGACCGTGATCGCCCATCCGGGGCAGGTGTTCTCCTTCGGCACGGCGGAGCTGGAGATCCTTTACACCGCCGAGCTGCTGGCACCCGAGCCGCTGGTCAATTTCAACGACTCCTCCGTGGTGTCCAAGTTGACCGTGGCGGGACAGAGCTTTTTGCTGACCGGCGACTGCAGCGAGGGCTCCGCGCCGATCCTGCTGGCGATGTACGACACGGCGCTGGAGTGCGACGTGCTGCAGGTGGCCCACCACGGCTATGCCAAGCGGGCCGTGCCCGCCGCGTTTTATCAGGCGGTGGATCCCGCGTGGGTGCTGTGGCCCAGCAGCGAATTGAATTTTGAACGCTCCGCCACGAAGGAGGCGCCCGCCAACGCGTGGCTGCTGGCCAACGTGGCGCCGGAGCGGATCTGCGTGGCGCGGGACGACGTGCTGTCGTTCCCGCTGCCGATGGAATGAGAACAACGATCACAGCAAGGAGGAAATGCGTATGAAGCAGGGCAATCAGCCCCCGGCGCCGGCGCTGGCGGCGGGGCAGAAGAAAAACAGGATCAAGCCCGTGGTGTATCTGTTGGTGCTGCCTGCCATGGTCTTTCTGGGCTTTTTCACCTTTTACCCCTTCCTCAAAGCCATTTATCTGTCCCTGTTCGTCACCAATCCGCTAGGGCAGGCGGGCGCCTTCGTGGGCCTGCGGAACTACCAGCGGGTGCTGACCTCGCCGGACTTTCTGCGCACGCTGGCGGCCACCGGCAAATTCGCCGGCATCGTGGGCGTGGGCACCTTCTGCCTGTCCATGTTCTTTGCCTATCTGAGCGTGGACAACAGCAAGGGGAGCAAGGTCTATCAGACCATGTTCGCCCTGCCCATTGCCCTCTCCTCGGTGCCTATCTCCGCCATCGCCCTGTACATTCTGGGGCGCAACGGACTGCTCAATGAGATCCTGGGCACCGAAAAGGCGTGGCTTTCCACCGAGTCCACGGCGCTGTTCGCCGTGGCGGCGGTCACCATCTGGGCAGGCGTGGGCAGCAGCTACATCTTTTTACTGGTGGGCTTTCGCAACGTGGACGAGTCGCTGGTGGAAAGCTCCATCATCGACGGCGCCGGGTACTTTCGCCGCTTCATCAAGATCTACGTCCCCATTGCATCGCCCCAGATCTTCTTCGTGGTGTTTTTGAACATCCTCCACTCCATGAAGGCCTTTGCCCTCATCAAGCTGCTGACCGGCAACGGCCCCAACGACTCCACCAACGTGATGATCTATGCGCTGTATTCCAACGCGTTTTTGCGGGGCCGGTTTGAAACGGCCTGCGTATACGCCATGGTGCTGTGCCTGCTGATCTTCCTGATCACCCGGCTGCAATTCATCTTTGAGAAAAGGGCGGTGCATTATCAATGAGTCAAGCCGTAACCGTGGATGTTGCCCGCACGCTGCAGCAGGGGCACCGCCGGAAAATGCTGAAACGGGACGCGGGCTACGGCCTGCGGGTGCTGCTGGGCGTGTGCTTCGTCATGCCGCTGCTGATCGGCGTGGTGTTCAGCTTCGTGCCCAACGAGTACCTCAACTCCCTGCCCTCGCTGGACGTGATCTTCCAGCACTTCACGCTGGAGAACTATCAGCACCTGTTCGCCTCCATCCCCATCCTGCGCTACGTCACCAACTCCCTGACGCTGTGCCTTATCATCATCACGGTGCAGCTGATCGTTTCGTGTCTGGCGGCGTATGCCTTTTCCTGCTTCAAATTCCCCGGCAAGGATCTTCTGTTCAACCTGATCCTTGTGGCCATGATGATCCCCGGGCAGGTGACCACCATCACCAACTACCTGACGGTGAAGAACGCCGGGCTCATCAACACCTATCTGGGTCTGTGCCTGCCCTACTTCGTGGGCGGCACCGCCATCTTCATGATGCGCCAGTTCTTCCTGACGCTCCCAAAGGAGCTGAAGGAGGCGTCGCTGCTGGACGGCTGCGGCGACATGGGCTTTTTGTTCCGCGTCGCCCTGCCGCTGGCCGTGCCCACCATGGCGTCGCTGGCGATCTACATTTTCATCGACATCTACAACATGTATTTCTGGCCCATGCTGGTGGCGCAGGACCAGAAGATGTTCACCGTGCAGATCGGAATGTCCATGCTGATCTCCTCCGGCGCCACGGAGTACGGCCGCGTGCTGGCCGGCGCCGTGATCAGCATCCTCATCCCGCTGATCGCCTTTATCGTCGGCCAGAGCTACCTTATCAAGGGTATGACGGCCGGCGCTGTAAAGGGATAAATGAGTACGCAATCCGTAAGAGATGTTTTTTAGGAGGTAAATCATGAAAAAGATGAGAAAGCTCTTTGCGCTGGTGCTGGCGCTGGCCATGACGTCTTTGCTGCTGGCAGGCTGCGGCGGTGGCGGCGGCTCCACTACGCCGGACGATGAGTATGACGACTGGCCCCTGACCATCACCGTGTGGGTCTGCAACACCGGCAACGGCTACGACTATCTCCAAAGCGCGGCCAGCAAGTTCAACTCCTCGCAGGACAAATACATCATCGACCTGAGCTACGCAGGCTCCTATCAGGACGTGCTGCTGAAGATCAGCTCCTCCAACGCCGGCAGCCGGCCTGACATCTTCGCCGCCGATACGGAGAGTATGTACTCCATCCTCACCAATCAGGAGCTGTACGTGCCCATCCAGAGCTATATCGACGCCGAGGGCTACGATATGTCCGCCATGCTGGGCAATCTGGAGAGCACCTATACGCAGGACGGCCAGTGGCAGTGCATGCCTCTGGGCAACACGGTGACCGGCTTCTTCTATAACGCCGACGCGCTCTCCGCCGCCGGCATCGATCCCCGGACGGATCTGAACAGCTATGAGGACATCGTGGCCGCCTGCCGCACGCTGAAGTCCGCCGGGCACAACGCCCCCTTCTATCTGCACACCAGCTCCGCGTTCTACAGCTTCGCCATGACGGCGCAGGGCATCCAGTACGTGGACAACAACAACGGCAAGGACGGCGTACCTACCCGCTGCCTGATCGGCGACGCGGGCACGGCCTGTTACGACGCCACCACTGCCTTCTTCCAGACCATCAAGGACATGAAGAACGAGGGCTTGATGCTGCCCTTCGGCACCACCGTGGCGGACGGCCGCGCCTCCTTCACCAATGGCGAGTGCGTGATCTACACCGAGTTCATCTCCTCTTACGACACCGTGGTCAGCGCGGTGGGCGGCGAGTTTGAGGTGGGCTTCCACGAGTGCCCCACTATCCAAAAGGGCACGGCCAACGTGGGTCAGTGCACCGGCGGCGGCTGCCTGTTTTTGGCCAACAACAATTCCAAGATCAAGGAGCAGGGCGCCTGGGAGTTCATGAAGTACCTCATGACGGACGAGAACACCTCCGGCTTTGCCATGGCCTCCGGCTATCTTCCCACCACGGTCAGCGGCTATGAGACCACGGAGTATCAGAACTTCGTCAACACCAAGTTCACCACCGCCCAGTACGCGCTGGAGGCTCAGCGCAATACCGGCGAGGAGTGCTACAACGCGTGGCTGCCCATGTTCAGCGACTTCCACGCTCTGTGCCGCGAGTATTACTCCAAGGCGTACAATGAAAACGGCTCTGCCGCCGAGGTGACAGAATCCTTTGCCAAGGCGGTGGATGAGTCCATCGAGATGTGGCATTTGTCCAACGGCTGATAGGGGAGTGATGACATGAAGATGAAACGTGCGCTGGCGCTGCTGCTGTGCAGCGTGCTGCTGCTCCTGCTCTCCGCCTGCGGCGGAAGTACCCCCACGGTGCCGGATGACAATGAGGACGGCCCCGTGATAGACGATCCCACCGGCGATTCCGGCCGCAACCACACGCCGCCCCAGAGCACCGAGGGCAACGTGGTGTTCCGCTTCTTCGGCAATCTGCAGGTGCCCGATTCCGTCAACTGGGGCGACTGCTCCCTCATCCAGCTGCCAGACGGGGAGTATATTCTCATCGACGCCTGCGAGGGCGGGTATGAAAACTACGTGGTGCAGCAGCTGAAGGACGAGGGCGTCACCCATATCGAGACAGCCTTCATTTCCCACTTCCACTCCGATCACTACGGCGGGCTCAACAGCTTCATCGACGCTTTCGGTATCCGCACCGTGTACATCGACGGCATCGAGCTGGACGGCAGCCTGGCATGGAACAGCAATGCCGAGCCCCTGCGCAACTGGATCTCCGCGCTGGAGGCCAAGGGCCTCACCGTGAAGACGCTGCTGGCAGGCGACAGCGTCAGCTTCGGCGAGGTGACGGTGGAGTGCGTGTTCCCCAAGGCGGACACGACGGCCGCCACCACCAACGATACCTCCAACGTGCTGCTGATCACCTTCAAGGGTCAGCGCGCGCTGTATACCGGCGATCTCTACTACTCCGGCGAGAGCGTCTGCCTGCAGGAAACGGACAACGCTCTTTTGAAGGCGGATCTTCTGAAGATCATGCACCACGGCGCCAACACCTCCGGCTCCGCCGAGTTCATTCAGGCGGTCAGCCCCAAGGTGGCGGTGGCCATGGGCAACCACATCATGAACAGTCTCTCACTGGGCCGCTACGCCAAGGTGGGCTGCGACGTCTATCAGGTGTGGGAGACCGGCGACGTGAACGTGATGTTCGACGGTACGGAGATCTACGTCTGGACGGCACAATAAGGCAATCTGGCCCGATCCGCCGCGGCGAACCGGAGCTATAAAAAGGAGAAATAGAACCATGGGAAAGTGTCAGTTTCGCTATCTTTCGCAGGAGGACATCCTCTCGCTGAATATTCCCTACGTTGACGTGATCAACGCGGTGGAACACGTCATGTCAGAGTTTGGCAAGGGTACCTGCCAACTGCCGGTGAAGATCCACGTCAACTCCCGCCCCGGCACCTACATCAACGCCATGCCCGCCTACATCGGCGGCGAGCACGAGGCGCAGGGCCTCAAGTGGGTGGCGGGTTATCCCGCCAACCGCGCCAAGGGTCTGCCCGTCACGTGGGGCCTGATGGTGATGAACGACGTGGAGACCGGCGGCGTGCAGGCCGTGATGGACGCCCGCTGGATCACCGCCATCCGCACCGCCGCCGTGGCGGCGGTCACCGCCAAGTACTGCAAGGTGAAGAACACCCACTCCATGACCATCATCGGCGCCGGGGAGCAGGGCAAGTGGAACGCCCGGCTGATGAAGCTGGTGGTGCCGGAGCTGAAGAAGATCTACATCGGCGACCTCTACGAGGCGGCCATCGAGGCGTATCTGAAGAAAATGCGTCCGCTGATGCCGGACGTGGAGTTCGTGCCTATCTACACCGACGAGGAGCGGCAGGCCGCCATCGACGTCTCCCAGATCCTCATCACCGCCACCCAGCGGGGCGACAAGCCCATCATCTATTCCGAGATGCTCCACAAGGGCATGCTGGGCATTCCGCTGGAGAGCACCGCGTGGGAGGGCAAGACCTATACCCGCTTTGCCGACCGCTTCGTCTGCGACGACCGCAATCTGGTGGCCACCTATCTCAAGGACGGCAAGTACACCGACGGCCTGCCGGAGGAGCAGCTGCTGCTGGGCGACATCATCAACGGCAACGCTGTAGGCCGCGCCAATGAGGACGAGTTCGTCATCACCTCCTCCCACGGCATCGCCCTGAGCGACGTGGCGGTGGGTCAGATGATCCTGCAGAAGGCGGAGGCGCAGGGCGTGGGTACCATGCTCACGCTGATGGAGGAGAACGACATCCTCCGCTGAGCCGCGGCCGGAAGGGAGATATGAGGCTATGAAAGAAAAGCTGATCGTCCTGTCCATGGACGCCATGGTGGGCGAAGACGTCGCCTATCTGCGGAAAAAGCCCAACTTTTCCCGCCTGATGGCGCACAGCGCCCAGGTGGGCGCCGTGTGCACCATCTATCCCAGCATCACCTACCCCGCCCACGTGAGCATCGCCACCGGCTGCCGCCCCGGCAAGACGGGGCTGTATACCAACACCCACGTCCACACCGTGGCGCCGCCGCACCCGGACTGGCATCTGTACAGCAATGAGATCCACGTGGAGGATATCTTTGCCGCCGCCAAGCGGGTGGGCGCCACCACCGGCGCGGTGTATTGGCCGGTGACGGGAAACAACCCCAACATCGACTGGCTGCTCAACGAATTCTTTTTCTACGAGCATGAGGACATGGAGTCCGCCTTCCGTGCCATGGGCGCCAACGACGAGGCCATCGCCGTGGCGAAGGAGAATTTGCACCGCTGGCCCACGGATTACGGACATTACGCCCCGCTCCCGGCGGACAACCAGACCTTTGACGACTTCATCATGGGCTGCATGTGCAGCATGATCCGCCGTGATCAGCCGGATCTGCTGCTGGTGCACAACTGCATCCTCGACACGGTGCGCCACCGCAACGGCATCTTCAACCACAACGTCAACGCGGCGCTGGATCGCACCGACCGCTGGCTGGGGGAGGTCATCGACGCGATGATCGCCTCCGGCACGTGGGACAATACCAACTTCGTCATCCTCTCCGACCACGGGCAGATGGACTTCGTGCGCCGGCTGAAGGTGAACGTGCTGCTGCGCCGGGGCGGCTTCATTGATCTGGATGAGGCGGGCAAGGTGGCGGATTGGCGCGCCTATGCCCAGTCCAACGGCATGTCGGTCAGCGTGTTTTTGAAGGACGGCGGCACCGAGGAACTGAAAAAAGAGGTCTACGACTATCTTGCCGCCCTTCGCGACGAGGGCGTGTGGGGCTTTGAGAAGATCTACACCGCCCAGGAGGCGAAGGAACGCTACGGCGTGTACGGCGATTTCGCTTTCATGCTGGAAACCGACGGCTATACCACCTTTGCCGACGGCTGCACCGACCCGGTGGTCAACCCCATCGACCTGAGTGACTACCGCCTGGGCAAGGCGACTCACGGCTATGAGCCGGAGAAGGGGCCTCAGCCGGTGTTCGTGGCCCGTGGTCCCGCCTTCGAGCCCGACGCCCGGATCCCTGCCGCGCAGGTGATCGACGAGGCCCCCACGCTGGCGGCCGTGCTGGGCGCCCGGATGCCCCAGGCGGAGGGCACCGTGCTGCGGGATCTTCTGCGGCTGCGCTGAGCAAACGAAAAAACCGCCGCTATCCCCATGTGGGAATAGCGGCGGTTTTCAAGCGCGTCAGTTGGCGGCGTTCTTTTTGGCGTTGGGCTGGGCCACCACCACGTTCAGCCCGCTCTTTTGCAGAGCTTCCAGCGTGGCGGGCGGGATGAAGGAGTCCACCACCACCAGCCCGATCTTATCCGCCGGGCAGCACAGGCAGTTGCCTTGGATGCCGATCTTGGTGTGGTCAATGGCGGCGATCACGTGGTTCACCTTTTCCAGCACCGTTTTTTTCACGTCCGCCACCTCGAAGGAAAACTCCGTGGTGCCCTGCCCGGGCAAAAAGCCGTCGCAGGAGAACACGGCGTAGTCGATGTGATAGAAATAGGACAGGAATTCGGTGGCGAAAAACCCGGTGGAGGCCAGCGTGTCGAATTTGATGATGCCGCCGATGAAATAGACGGTGATGTTGTTGCACATGCCCAGCTCCTGCGCCACGCGGATGGAGTTGGTCAATACCGTCAGGTTGACTTTTTCCTTCAAAAACGGTACGATCTCAAACACGGAGGTGCCGGTGTCCAGAAACACCGAGCAGCCGTTGGGGATCATATCCGCAATGGCGGCGGCGATGGTCTTTTTGGCCAGATCGTTCCGGTCGATGCGGGTGTTCCACGCCTCAATGCTGGGGGACACGCCGGTGCTCTCGGCCAGCCGGGCGCCGCCGTAGACCTTGTGGATAAAGCCCTCTTTCTCCAGCAGCTTCAGATCCCGCCGCACCGTCTCAATGGACACGTTGAACGTTTCGCACAGCTCGGTATTGGTGACCCGCTTCTTGCTGAGAAAGACCTTTTTGATCTCCTGGATCCGATCCCTTTTCACGATCAGCAACCTCCGCATGGCGGATTTTTCATTCCGCCCCTTTTTTAATTATTCTATCGCAACATGAAAAAAATAGCAAGATTTTTGTAAAAATTCGTCAAATTTTGATCAACAGTTTGCCAATCTGCTAAAAAGAGCGAGGCAGGTTTGGCTGATTTCACCAACAGAAAGGAGTTCCAGCGGTGAAGGTTTACGTCATTCGCCACGGACAAAGCGAGGGAAACAGGACGGAGCGCAACTGCGGCTGGTCGGCCACGCCTCTGAGCGAGCTGGGCCATCAGCAGGCCCGCCGGGCGGGGGAACTGCTGCAGGGCATCTCCTTTGACCGGGTCTTTTGCAGCGATCTGGTGCGTACCCGCCAGACGGCGCAGGATGCGCTGCCCGGCGTGAAGCCGGAGTACACCGATCTCATCCGGGAGGTCAGCGTGGGCACGCTGGCAGACCGTTACATTGCCGACAACGCCGCGCAATACGGCGAGGCGTATTGGGACAGCGTGCGGCGGCAGGACTTCTCCGCCTACGGCGGCGAGACGCAGGCCCAGATCTGCCGCCGGGTGCGCCGATTCATCCGTCAGCTGGAGGAGCTGGAGGGCGCGGAGCGCGTGGCGGTGTTCGGCCACGAGGGCACGGTGCATCAGTTCCTCAACTACGTGCTGGGCGCCGACATCCCGCTGGAGCACCTGCACATTGCCAACGCCTCCGTCACCGTGTTTTCCTATGAAAACGGCGTGTGGTCGCTGGAAAAATTCAGCCACACCGGGCCGCTGGCGTGACGGTGGGCGGCATGAAGTACTATCTGGGCCTTGACGTGGGCACCACGCTGATTACCGCTGTGGCGGCGGACGAGGGCTGGCGCGTGGCGGCGAAGGCCTCCCGCGCCCACCGTCAGATCTACCCCCGCCCCGGCTGGGTGGAGCAGGATCCGCTGGAGCTGTATGAAAACTGCCTTGCCGCCGTGCAGGATGTGCTGGCGCGTGCCGGCGCCTCCGGCGGCGACGTGGCGGCGCTGGGACTGGATCATCAGGGGGAGACCTGCCTTTTGTGGGACGCGGAAACGGGTCTGCCCCTTTACAACGCCGTGGTCTGGCAGGATCGGCGCACCGCGGCGGAGGCGGAGGCGCTGGACGCTTCCTGCGGCGACGAGATCCGCGATATATGCGGCCTGCGCCCGGACGCCTATTACAGCGCCACCAAGCTGCGGTGGCTGCTGGAGAACGTCCCCGCTGCCAGGGAGAGCCTTGCCCGGGGCACGCTGCGCCTGGGCACGCTGAACACGTGGCTTTTCTGGAAGTTCAGCGGCGGCCGCTGCTACCGCACCGATCCCGGCAGCGCCGGGTGCATGATGCTGATGGATCTTCGCACGCTGTGCTGGAGCAAGCGGCTGTGCGAGCTGACGGGCGTTCCCATGGAGCTGCTGCCGGAGCTGTGTGACAACGACGCTTGCTTCGGCGAAACGGAGCCGGACAGCTTTCTCGGCCTGCGCATCCCGCTCATGGGCAGCGTGGCCGACTCCCCGGCGGGCATCATCGGCGGCGGCTGCGCCGGCGAGGGGATCCTGAAGACCTCCTACGGCACCGGCAGCTTCATGACGCTGCAGACGGGGGAGAAGATCCTGCTGCCGGAGGGCGGCCTCGTCAGCGACTGCATGTGGCGCATCGGCGGCCGGACGGCCTATCGGATGCGGGGCGCGTGCTACACCGCCGGCGCCGCCGTGGAGTGGATGCGCCGGGGCATGGAGTGGCTCCAAAGCCCGGAGGAGAGCGAAACGCTGGCGCTGTCCGTGCCGGATACCGGCGGCGTGTACTTCGTGCCGGCGCTGTCCGGGTTGGCGACTCCCTTCTGGGATCCCTATGCCCGGGGCACCTTCGTGGGCATCACCGGCGGCACCACCCGGGCGCACATGGTGCGGGCGGTGCTGGAGTCGCTGGCCTATCAGGTGGCGAATTGCTACGCGGTCATGCGCCGTGCCCGCGGGGCGGACAGCCCCGCCATGCGGGTGGACGGCGGCATGGTGGACAACGGCTTTTTGATGCAGTTTCAGGCGGATCTGCTGGGGATCCCGGTGGAGGTGCCGGCGGAAAAGGAGACGGCGGCCTTCGGCAGTGCCTGCCTTGCGGGCGTGGCCATGGGTGCGCTGCCGTCCCCGGAGTCGGTGGGGCGGTATGCGCCGCTGCGCCGGGTGTACGAGCCCCGGATGTCCCCCGAGCGGTGGGAGGAGGGCATGGCCCGCTGGCTGCAGGCGGTGGAGCGCAGCCGCAGCTGGGCAAAGCCTTGCCCCTGAGGAAAAATCTCCCAAGCGCCCGCTCCTCACAGGGCCGTCCTTCTGTACCCCAAGGGCATCGCTCCATCGAAGCCTTCCCCTTGTACCCCAAGGGCATCGTTCTATCAAAGCCTTCCCCTTGTTCCCCAAGGGCATCGCTCCATCAAAGCCTTCCCCTTGTACCCCAAGGGTATCGCTCCATCAAAGCCTTCCCCTTGAGGGGAAGGTGGCGCGTAGCGCC